>CAIRDL010000717.1 GCA_903877345.1 uncultured Oscillochloris sp.
AGGGAAGCGGAAGATTTAAAACATTCCATCTGATCCGTGACGCGTGATCCGTGATCGGCTAGGGTGCGGCCCGGTCACGGATCACGCATCACGGATCATTGGCCCGGCTACGAAGCCTGCATGCGCAGGCGCATCATGCCGCGTAGGCGGCCTTCGCAGCATCCTTCTGGTACCTGGGAGCGCGGGCGTCCCGCCCGCATGCAGGCAAGATGCCCAACCTACCTTACGCGCCAACGAGCCTTTAGCTGTTTGCTTCACCACAAAGGCACAAAGACTGCGTTTTGCCGCAAATCGTGCATTTGTTCGCACGGTGAAGCTGCGTTGCGCCAATGCCTTCGCTCGACTTCAGCCAGCTACGCCGCGTAAGTTGTAAAAAGATTGGAGTTTTCGTAGATCCATCCAACGAAAGCTCAAGCGGGGGTTGCTATGCTATGGATATAGAAGCGAGCGGACAAATGAGGAGCACCGACAGCGATGAAAACCCCAACGAAGGCGATTGACACCCAGGGCCTGCGGCGTGCGTTAACGACACTGAGCTTTGCGGGTGCCTTGGCCGGTTGGGCGGTGCTGGCTCGCCCGGAAGTCCCCGCAATGGCGACAGCGACTACCCCAGAGGTTGCTGAGGTGGTGGACGCCCCGGTAGAGACGAGCGTGGAGGCCCCCGTCAAGGTGCTGGCGGCTCTGGTGAACGTGAGCGCAGCAGCCACGGTACAACCCACCGCCGCTCCGGTGGCTACGGCCAAGCCCACCGCTGCTCCGGCAGCTCCGGCGAAGCCTGCCGCCGCTCCCGCTGCCCCCCGGGTCGTCGCTGCTCCGGCCCCCCGGCGCGTCGTCACCGCCCCGGCCCCGCGCCGCGTCGCTCCCGCTCCGGTCACGCGCACCCGCTCCTCACGCCGCTAGACCGCTTCGTCACGCTTGGTTTTTACCCTGGGGCGCTGACTGGTTCAGCGTAGCCTCAGCTACTATAGAAAGCGACCTCACTATGCTTACCATAAAGCAACTCCTACCCACCACGCCGCGTATTTGGTCGGTGACCCCGGACATGCCCATTGCTGACGCGACGGCCCTGATGGCACGCCAAGGTATTGAAAGCCTGCTCGTCCTTGAAGGCGGCGCACTGCGCGGGATGCTCACCACGGAAGATTGCGCCACCAACGTGCCGACACAGTTGCCGACCACGCAGGGCATCCGGGTGCGGGCGGTAATGCGCCAAACGACGGATGCGGTTCGCCCCGAAGCGACGATCGCTGCTTGCGCGCAGTGGATGGCGACGGCCCACTTGCATCATGTGCCCGTGATGGATGCGGACGGCCCAGTTGGCATTGTGTCGCTGAGTGAGGTAACACGGGCTTTGGTGAGCCAGCTTACCGAGCAGGAGTTCCTCGTCACGCAGCTCGAAAACTATATCACGGGGCGACGGGCCTAGTCTCGCCCCGCGCGGTGAGCGTTACCGTTTGGGGACTAAAATCATGACCACTACTACTTTCGGGTTATTGGCCCTGTATCCCGCATTAGGACGGCATCTACCGAGCAGCACGGCGAAGGGTCG
>CAIRDL010000718.1 GCA_903877345.1 uncultured Oscillochloris sp.
ATGCGTGATGCGTGATGCGTGATGCGTGATGCGTGATGCGTGATGCGTGATGCGTGATGCGTGATGCGTGATGCGTGATGCGTGATGCGTGATGCGTGATGCGTGATGCGTAATGCGTGATGCGTGATGCGTGATGCGTGATGCGTGATGCGTGATGCGTGATGCGTGATGCGTGATGGGGCCGCACCCTAACGGATCACGGATCACGCATCAGATTGGGATGTTTTAATGCTTCCACATCCCTCACGCCACCTCTGCCATGCTCAGCAGTTCGATGGGCAAGTCGTTCCCAAACGCGAGCTTATAGCGCTCGACAAACGCGGGGCGCGTATAGACATGTTCCTGGCAGCCCCGTTCCTCAATGGCGAAGGCGGCGGCGAGGGCGGCGATGCGGCCCGTCACTTCAAGCGGCAGGTCGCGGGCGATACCGAAAGCCAGCCCGGCCAAGTAGGCATCGCCCGCGCCGGTCGGGTCTTTCACTTCAGTCACGGGGGCAATGGGGATTTCAACGGCCAATTGGCCGTTGGTGTAGATCTGCGAACCCTGCTCGCCCCGCGTGATCACGGTCAGGGGCGTCTTGGCGATCAGTTCCGCCTCGCTGATGGCGAGCTTGCGCGCCATCATGCCGAACTCGTAGTCGTTGCCGACAAACACCTTCGCGCCGGCCAAGCCGACTTGAAGATGCTCGACCTCAAGGCGCGGCGACTGTTTGCCGGGGTCAAAAATATAGGGAATGCCAAGCTGCTGACACTCAACAGCGTAGCGCTGAATGGCGAGCGGCGTGGTGGGCGAAATCAGCACCAAATCGTTCGCCGTCAGCCCACGGTCGGCGAGGGTACTGTGATGGTCGTGGCCCATTGCACCGGCGTAAAAGGCGACAATCTGGTTGTTCGCCCGATCAGTATTGATAAAGCATGATGAGGTAAATTCGTGGCTAATTGTGCTGATACCGGACGTATTCACCCCTTGGGACTCAAGCCAAGCCCGATACTCGCCGAAATCGTGGCCGGCGGCACCCACGACGAGCGGGCGTTCACCGAGCAGGGCGAGATTGTAGGCGATATTGCCCGCCACCCCGCCGCGCATCTTCCGCATCGAGTCGACCAAAAAGCTGACGGAGAGCATGTGGGTCTTCTCCAGCAGCAGATGATCCTTAAAGTAGCCGGGGAAGTCCATGATGTAGTCAAAAGCCAGCGAACCAGTCACGACGATCTGCACGGTGCCTCCTCAAAATCCTAAACCTAAACCAACTGGTGGCGTGTCCGCAGATAGGCAGACACTTCGCGGCAGAGAGTAGCGGCGCGGGTGGCGAGTTCCGGCGCCAGATGGGCCAGGCTGCCATTAGTACTGATCAGCGCGGCGGCGCGCAGGTGGGCGGCGCTGAGATTGCCCGCCGCCGCCAGATACTCAACGGTACTCTCAAAGCGTCCGACCAGGGTTTCGACCCGTTCTTGGGCCAAAGCTGCCGCATCGGCGGGCACGATGCCCCACGCAATCACCCCGCCGCGCTCAAGAAACCCGGCCACGGCCCCGGCAGCCCGGATGAGACCGGCCCCGTGTTCGTAGGCGTCGAAGCCGATCACATCCACGGGCAAGGCGAGCACGTCGGCCCAATTGGTCGTGCCAACGAGACACAACCCCCGTGGGGCGGGCAGATCGGCGAGGGAACGGGCCAACAGACCCAGGCCCGCTTCCCAGTCAAGGGGGCAAAACGGCGAGTTGAGCGCGTCGAGGAACGGCTCGTCGAGCCAGATCACCGCGCCGCCCGCGTGCGTCGCAATATGTTCGCAGAGCCACGCCGCTCGCAGGGCAAGGTGTTGGGACAGGGCTTCGCGCATGGGTGGGTTGTAGGCGCTGGGCTGTTCCTGCTCGTCAACAATTTGGAGGGCCAGACTGACCGGGCCAAGCAATTCGGCGCGGGTCAACTGGGGGCGGGCCGGATCGAGGTGGCGCAGCATCTCAGTCACAGCGGCCACTTGGTCGGGCGGGGGCATCCCGGCGGCTCGTTCTGCCTGGAGATAGGCCAAACCCACGCGGCCCAACTCGTGCTCGGCGGCCTGATTGTCAACGATGGCCCGTTCGTGTTCACGGTCGAGGGTCAGCCCAGGGAAACCTGCGGCAGTCAAGGCGAGGGCGCGCTCACGCGGGGCGCGTTGGGTGAGCGGCACGAGACCGCCCGCCGCCGCGCCAAGCCGGGTGGTCGGTGCGCCACCACGCGGGGCGGGCAAGCAGGCGGGGGTGAAGGAGAGCACGCCGACCGACTGAGCGCCTGGGCTGAGACTTACCATTTGTGGGCTAGGCCCCTTTGGTTCCGGCGGCGCGCAGGCCAACCGCAAAGGGCGGATAGATCACGCCGCCCTCGGTGATGATCGCGGTAATGAGCGCATTGGGGGTGACATCGAAGGCCGGATGGGCCGCCGTAACGCCTTCAGGGGCGATGCGCTGCCCGCCGAGATGCGTCACCTCCGCCGATGAACGCTCCTCAATAGGAATCAGGTCGCCACTCGCCATCGTCAGGTCAATCGTCGAGAAGGGTGCCGCCACGTAGAAGGGGAGGTTGTGGGCCTTGGCAAGAACGGCGAGGCTGTAGGTGCCGATCTTATTGGCGACATCACCATTGGCGGCGATGCGGTCGGCCCCAACGATAATACAGTCCACTTCACCCCGTTGCATCATAAAGCCCGCCATATTGTCGGTGATCAGCGTCAGGGGAATCCCGGCTTGGTGGAGTTCCCAGGCGGTTAGGCGCGCACCCTGCAAGAAGGGGCGCGTCTCGTCCACCCAGACGTGAATGGGTCGCCCTTGGCTAAAGGCAGTGCGAATAGGTGCAAGGGCCGTGCCGTAGCCTGCAGTGGCCAATCCGCCCGCATTGCAATGGGTAAGCACGCGCCCACGGGCGGGAATAAGCGGCGCACCGTGGTCGCCGATAGCGTGGCACATCGCCAGATCTTCCCGCAGAATCGCATGCGCCTCTTCAAGCACTCCAGCGCGTAGAGCTTCAGCACCTGCGGGGGCTAAAGCGTGGGCGCGGGCCAGCATACGGGTCGTCGCCCAGGCCAAATTGACGGCGGTGGGGCGCTGG
>CAIRDL010000719.1 GCA_903877345.1 uncultured Oscillochloris sp.
GCCCCGCGCATCGGTGACACTGGTGAGGTCGCCGTTGGTGTAGGCGTAGGTCAGGGACTTACCCTCAGGGGCGTGAATAGCGGCGATAAAGCCATCACCGTTGTAGTCGAAGGTCAGGGTGCGCCCGCTGGCGTTCGTGACGCTGGCGAGACGGTCGCCGCTGTAGATCAGGGTAATGGCGTTCCCATTGCGGTCGCGCCGCTGGGTCAGGCGGCCCTGCGCGTCAAAGACCTCAACCACCAGGGTTCGCTTGTGGCGCAACTCGTAGCCGCCGCCTACCGTGACCAAGACATCATGATTCTGCGGCGTGCGCGACGCGAAGACGGCCCCCTGCTTGATGAAGGTAAGAACCTGTCCATCAGCAGAGAAGACCTGTGCGCCGTGCATGAGCAGGTTATCCACCACCAGCAGACGCACGGCGTAGGGGAAGGTCCAAGCATGGCCAAAGTATTGCGGCGGCCCCGCGATCACGTCAGTCTTGACGCTCCCGCCCTCCTCGGTGTAGCGGGTCGTGCCGACTCCGCTGCCAAAGGCGGCCAGCGAGTTGTAGGCGCGGGTGACGCTCAGGCTGGTATCGCCAACCCCTGCCACGGTGAGATCGGTGACGCTATCAGTGTAGTTACCGTTCTGGGTATTGACCGGGTCACCAATCGAGCCGTTGTAGCCATTGCCACATCCATTGCACAGGGCGCTCTGCCCAAAATGACCGGACTGGCTGGCGAGAATCGCGAGCGGCCCACTGGATGGGAAGTCGGAGGCATTCCCCGAAGGGTCGGTCGCGTGAATACGATAGGTGTTCATCCCCCGGCTCGGGCCATTGGGGATTGCGACGCCGTAGAGATTCGCCCCCAGCGACTGCATGGGATAGACCGCGCCGTTGAACGTCAAGGTCACCGCCGCGACGGCACGATTATCAGTCACCAGCGACTCAACATACACCCCACCCATGCCGTCCTGGAACACGTCCATGTAATGGATTGTGGGCGGGGTCGTATCCGCCGGGGGCGCATTGCCGCCGCCCCCTTCACAGGCAAAGGGAAAGTCGTATGGAGCTGCTGCGGGTGTAATCTGGTACGAGGTCCCATCGATGTAGTGATTGCACGGCGCATAGCCGACCAGATCAGTTCCGGCAAAGACACTGCTTCGTTCAGCCTTGAGTGAGAAGGTCAGCGTATGCGTGAACGGAACCGTCCCACTCGGCGGGTATTGAAACAGCATCGGCCCGATGATAAGTGGCCGGGACGTTTCCCACGAATCCCCAGTCGTCTCATCGGTCACCTTGATGCTAATCGTCGCATCGCCACTACTGTGCGGCGCAGGGTCAACGAAGGGAAAAATCCGCAGCCGCGCCTCATAGATCGGCGTACCATCCTGATTCTGACCAACCTGAACCTTTTCGGCATCGACCGTGATCGAAGGGAATTCGGGGTAATAGTGCTGAACTTCAATGCTTCCGTTGTCGTTGCCGATGAAGCCCTTTTCTAAAAAGAAGGCGTCCTGACCCGTGAAGTTGTGGTGATTCTCGTCCTGATAGTGGCGCGGTGGGGGAACCGGGTTCGGTGTGCGCGTCTGCGGCGCACCAAAGTCGCCTGCTGGCCCCCCTTCATTCTTATACTTCGCAACATACTCGGGCGGGAGAAGATACCAATTGCCTCCGACGTAGAGCAGTGAGCCATTGGGAAAGTTCTGGGCATAAGCACCACCAATATCGTATGCGTTCCCAAGCGGGTTTCCACCGAGATAACTCAGACCATTGGTATCACAATAGGTAATGAACGCCTGCTGTGTGGTCGGGTCTGCGCCTAAGCCAACATTAGCCAGTTCACATGGGGTCGGATCAGTCGGTGTCTGGGTTGGCTGGAGCAGTGCAAAATTCGTGAAGTGCGTCGAGGTGGCGACCAGCCTATTCGCAGTGGCTTCCACCACCGACGGCAGCGCCGTCCAGTCGGGGTGGGTCGCATCAGTGAAGTAGAGCTTGAGGCTCGCCGCATCGAGACCCGCCTGCGGAACATAGCGCACCCGCAGCGTCAGGTCGCGTAGGAACTGGTGGACGAACTGCCCCTGGGCATCAACCGCCGTCAGCGCGAAACGCACCCCTGCGGAGCGGAAGCCGACAACGGGCTGCTCGGCAAGCGCCTGATAGCTGATGGTGATTGCGCTCGTAACCGCACCCGCCGGAATGACCAGTTCCACCTGCCCATCGGCTGAACGCAGCGTCCCGCCCTGCTCAGGCGTAACCGGCAGTGTCTCTTGCGCCGCTGACGTGGGCGCGGCATTGGTGGATTGAATGAGTGGGAGAAAGAGGCGGAGCGCGGCGGTTGGGGCCAAGGTTGCCGTAACGGGGGAGGTAGCGCTGGCACTACTGCTGACCGTTGCTGCCGCAGGTGCAGCAGGACTGACAGCGGCGGTGTCCGTGCTGACGGTCGGCATCACGGGCGGGGCGCGGCTGGCCTCGGTGGTGCGACTGACCGTTGGCGTGAGCGTGTCGGTCGCGGCCAGGTTCGCCCGCTGTTGGGTGAGGTTGTCCAAGCCAGCGGCCTGCGGCGCGCCGCCGTTCAGGTGGGCCAGCGGGTTGGGCGGCACCGGGCGCGTCACCGCCGGAGCTGCCGGAACCACCGGAGCCAGCGGCTCTAGGCGCGTCGGGGCGGCATTCGGCAGCAGGGTCGGATCGGTTGTCCCGAGTGCGGCGGTCAGCGCAGCGCGGGCAGGATCAACAAACGGTGCCACCAACGGGTCGGGGATGCTCGGTGCGAGCAACGCAGTGGCGGGGGCCGCAGACGCGGTCGTTTCGGCAGCGAAGGTGCGTGGCGCGAAGGACGGCATCAGATTAAGCAACAGGCTCATCAGGGTGAGCAGATGCAACGGAACCCAGCGCGAAAATTGCTGCCGCATAAGAAAACCCCTTCATACGCCACGCATGGCTGAGCGAACCTACAATCAAGGGAGGCTTGTGCGCTGCGAGGCGATGGGGGCAAGGATGGGCGCAACCGGAAACAAGGAGCGCGCCTCAATGAGACAGCACCACTGTGCCATGAGCGTCGTGCTGTGTGACGATCAAGGCGCGATCAACAAGCGAACCAGATGCGCCACTTTCAAGGTTCGAGGGCGTAAGCAGGCTTCATACCAAGGCGATAGCCACGGCCCCGCATGTTGTGGATCAGCGCTGGCTTCGTCGGGGCTAGTTCGCGAAGACGCGCACTTAGACGCCGGACGAGCACCCCGACCCGCGCTGACTCCTCATCGAAGGTCTCCTCCGGGTAGACGGCCCGCGACAGATCGGCCTCAGGACAAATTTGACCATAATGCGCGTAGAGGTAGGCCAACAGACGGATTTGAGTTGCTGAGAGCCGGTCGCCGATCTCTTCGTCGTAGAGCCATACCCGTTGGGTTGCTTGGTCAAGCCGGATCGGCGCTTGGCCTTCGTCTGACGGGGCAACCGCAGCGCGGGCAATTTCCCCCGCAACGACGGCGGTGAGAAGTGGGCTGAACAGAACGAATTGCCCTTGGCCATCCGGTCGCAGTAACCCTTTGAGGAGCAGATCCGCGTGCGTGGCGTGCGGCAAACTGCCCCCGCCTTGCACATGCCAAAGAGCATCGCGCTCGTCGCCGGAGAGATCATTCCAGATCTTCAGGCATTCATCGCGGAGTGCGGGCATGTGGGTCAGAATGGTCTGCGGCGTGAGGGCAAGATCGATGCCTGCGACCGCAGCTTGGGCCAGTGCTCGCAATAGGGCCGGGTGACCACCACCAAGGCGCATTCCGTACTGGATCGTTGCCGCAGCGAGCGTATGGTTGTGACGGGCAGCAAAATGTGCCAACTCGTGGGCCGCATCCGCCTCAGCCAGTGGATGCAGGCCCAGTTCACGGAGGGTGAAGAGTTCAACAAAGGGCTCGACCGCCTCCCAGTCAGTTGGGTCGCGCAGGGTAACGAGACGCTCACGGGTGAGGGTGAGGTACATCAGGCGATATTTGTGCCGGTCGCGCAGACCGCGCAAATTCCGCAGCACAGATTCGGGCACGTGCATAAAAAGAGGGTCAAATTCGTCAAAGATGATCACCACGCGGGTGTGGGCAAGGAGCAGTGCCAGCGCGGCGGTGGTGTGACGCAAGGCCGTCGGGTAAGCTCCGGGCGTAGCCAGGATTGCGGTGTGGGTCGTGGCAAGCTCCGCGTGAACCGCACCATACAGTGCCGGAACCGCAGCCAGCCCGGTGACAAGCGCTTCCGCCAAACCCTCGAAGAAGCCCCAACCGTCGGATGCTGTGAGTAGGTTCGTATCGAGATTGATAAAAACCAGTGGCGCGGCGTCAGGCACATAGTGGGCGATAACCTCCGGGCGGCGGAGCTGTTGGAGCAGGTTCGTCTTGCCGACACCATTGATGCCTACCACGCTACAACACTCACCAGCGTTTAGGCTCGTGAGCAACGGGGCGACGATTTCGGCACGGTAGGTGAGTGGGCGCACTTTGAGCATGCGTGAGTTCCTCAAAAGATCGGCTGGCCGATCATGAAACGGTGAACCATCGGGTGAATGCTCACCGTGTGCTCAGCTCCACGGCTGACGAGGTGCAACGCTTCTAGGCGAGCAAGTGTAGCGCGGCGCTCCAAAGGCAACGTCGCGAGGTCAGGGTCGTGTGTGAGCGCCACAAGGAGTTCACGCTCACTAGGGGCCAGTCCGGCGAGCATAGCCCAAAGGCGGGCCTCGCTCTCGGGAGCCAACGGGTGCGCCACCCCTGAGTGTAGGCGGTCGGCAAGTGCCAAAGGCACTCCGCCAGTCTCGACAAGCAAGGCGGCAAGTTGCGCCTCGGCGAGCGGCGACCGCAGGGCGGTAGCCCAAGCTTGCACTGCGGGGGCATCAAGTCCGGCAAGCGGGGGCAAGCTGTAAGGGCGCAGCTTGTAGGGCAGGAAACGACCTGCGACGGCTAAGTGCAACGCACCAGCCCGTCCGGCAGCGACATGGTCGCAGAGGGCGACGAGCAGAGCCACCGCCTCGCGCTCACCCAGATGTTCAGCGCTGTCAATGATAAGCAAGGGCGCACTTACCACATCTGCATAGGCGGCAAGCGCAACCTGAAGACGCACAGCCAGGGGATAGGGGGGCGTCGCTTGCGCCAGTTGGTGCAACATCTGCCATGGCTCTGGGCGGAGATCCGCGAGGGGTCGGGTCACCTGCCAGAAAAGCGCCTCGCTGCCGTCACTGAGGCCAGCGTAGACCTCGATCCATTCGACGGGGCGGCGTACCTGAGCGGCGAGCGCGGCGAGCAGCGCCGTTTTGCCCGCACCAGTGACCCCCGTTAGCACGGCGACACCCCGCTCGTCAAGTTGGGCGACGAGGGCTGCCAGGTCGGTTGCGCGACCAACAAACGGGGCTGGCGGTGGTGGCGGCGGACGGAGTGGGGCCATCGGGGCGACAGTAGGGCGACGTTGGCGCGCCATGACTACGCGCCCTCGGTACGGGCGAGGTAGGTTTGGGCGAGGTGCAAGGTCGGTGTTGCGCCAAATGGGGCTAGGGCATCAAGCGCACGGCGGGCAAGCGTTGGTGCCGTCGCCGCCGCAGCTTGCAGCGCTACTTCTGTTTGCCAGAGGCAAACGACCGCAGCGTTGTAAGCATACCCAACACCGCGCCAAAGCGTCTCAGCGGTGGTCAGGTTTTGCTGGGCATCCGTCAGAGCGCCGTGCGCCCGCGCCAAGAGGCCGCGCAACAGTGCGCTTCCCGCTGCGGCCAAAGGGGCGGTGGCTGCGTCTATGGTGCGGGCGGCGATGTTGGCGACGACGGAATCAGGATAGGGGTGCCCAAAGCGTAGCGCTAACTCTAGGGTAAGGGTGGCCCATTCAACTTGTTGCACTTGGTCGGCGTCATGCGTCAGTTGCTCAGCCAGCGCCGCAAGTTCATCCGCGCACGTCTGTGGGTCGTCGCGCCAAAGGGCCGCCTTGGCCCGATTCAAGTCACCTCGGGCGCGGGTGAACCCGCCTTGGTTCTGGCGCTGCGCTACCTGCGCCAAAATCGTATCAATCAACCCGAAGCGCCCTTGGCGGATTAACAATTCCAGATAGTTGCCATAGATCTGGGTGGCGTCATGATCCAACACGGTCTCGGCCAACGTAATCACGCGGGTGTAGAAGCGCTCAGCGGCGGCCCAATCAGCGGCGGAGGTCGCCAGTTCGACGGCGTCAATCGCAAGATTCTGGCTGGTACGGAGCATGCCGGCATGATCACCAAGCGCTTGACGTTCAGCAAAAGAACGCTCGAAGCAGGTCTTGGCCGTTGCTCGATCACCCGGTAAACCCCGGCGGGTGTAGGCAATGCCCAAATCATTGTCGAGCATGGCAACCAAGGCGCGGTCGCCCACCGCCTGAATAGCCTCACCACGCACGGTCGCCAGCAAAACCACCGCCTCGGTGAAGTGGCCCTGCATAATCAGGGCCCGCGCCAGCCAGTCACTCAGCCTGATCCGCAACTCAAGGGTATCGCGTTGCGCCAGATCGCCTAGCTGCGTGTGCCCGACTTCTAATCGTGCGAGGGCGTCACGGAGGGATGGTTCGGCGGCGGCGGCTTGACCATGCTTCACCAGCGTGACGCCCTCGTGGGCGACCGCCAATACGGCGAGGGGCTGGTCGGCAGGAGCGACGCGGCGCAACCACGCTGCCGTCTCGTCAGCCTCGCTGTCACGACCTGCCGCCTGATAAATGGTGAGCATGCGGGCAATGGCGTGGATGACGCGGCTATCCTGGGGCAACGCACCCGCAACGATTTGGTGATAGGCATCCAACGCTTCAGCATAGCGGCCTAAAAAAGCGGCGCAGTCGCCGACAAGTTGCCACAGGGCAGCCACGTCACGCGCTTGCCCACTGGCAGCGACCTCATGGGCTAACCGCATCAGTTGGTCTTGGCGCAGACCGTGCGCGGAGGCGGGCTGGGCGACGAGACGTTGCAGCCAACCCTCGGCCCCTTGCCAGTTCCCGGCTAAGGCAGCATAGCGGGCCGCGAGATACAACTGCGGCGGGGTGCGCGTCGCGAAGGTAGCGGACGCCGCAGCGCAGATGCCTGCGTAGTGGGGATGCGACACCAAGGCTGCGAGGGCCGTCTCGCGGAGCAATTCGCTCAGGTTGGCGACCTCGGCGCGGTAAGCGCCCACCACTTCACGGAGTGCCTTGCTCGTGGCCCAAGGCGCAAGCGCCCCCAGCCGTACCGCAACCGCCTCCAAGTCGGTTGGCGCACCATGTCCATAGGTATGCAACAGGGCCTCTAGCCCGGCCAGAAACTGCACATGGTCGCTGAGTTGGCCGAAAATCTCGCGAGCGCTCGTGCCTTGCATGCGCTCCAACTGCGATCCGTGCAGCAGCGCCTCCAACTGCTCGCTCGGACCAGTCATGAGTTCCTCGACGAGACCGGGCAGGCCATAACTCACCTTGAGGAGGGTATCAAGGGTCGCTTCAGGCAGCCGCAGTTGGCGGCGCTGACCGTAGACGCGGAGATCCTCACGACTGAGCGGCGGTACCGCCACATGGGCTTCGGCGGGCAGATCGACCAATGGTGTGCCAGCGATGATCAGCAGCGCCGTCGTCGTCAAGGTTCGGCCTAAGGCGATGGCAAAGTCGGCCAAATCGGGATCACCACCACGCAGCGTCAGCACGAGCGCAAAGGTGCGGTCATCGTCGGCGAGGGCAGCGGCAAGGTGCTGACTATAGGCTTGGAGTTGAATCCGCCGTCGCCCTGGCGTCAACCGTGGACTTGTCCCCGTCAGGCGCTCGGGCAGCCCGGTGACCCCGTGCATGGCCTCGAGGCGATCAAGGATCGCGTCACCAAGCGCATCGGTCACATCTTCGTGGACACCCCGTAGATCGAGGTTGCCGGGGGCCACCACAAGGTAGCCCGCCCGCTCTAATTCGTAGCACACGGCCTCGGCAATCGCCTCACGCCCACCGCCAATGCCGCCATGCACCACCGCCAACGGTACCTCGCCCCGCAACTGTCGGTAGATCTGCTCGACGAGCACATCTTGGCTGATGATCAGCCGGGGTGGGCGGCGCAGCGGCACCCGGCGTCCGGCCACACTTGGGTAACTCTCGGTAACGACTGCCGTCTGCCGCGCTTCATCAAGGGCCGTCGCCGCAAAGGCCGCGCTGATATAGGCCGCCACCGCCAGGGGTTCAACTCGGGCGCTAGGCAACAACCACCCCGCACGCCCAGACGCATAGAGATTACGATACTTGAGTGCCGCCAGACCGTAACCGAGCAGTCCAAGGTAATACTCGGCAGGATGCGGCCGTGCGCCCCTAGGCGCGTAGAGCGCGGTGCGTCGCACGGCTGCGATAAACTCGTAGGCTTGGGTGATTTCGGTGTTCCCGTGCAGCAACTCCTCGACGGCATTGGGGTTGATGAGGGCAGCGTGGAGCGCCGTTTCTAGACGGAGAAAGTCGGCGGGGCTATGGAAGCGATGGGGCAGCAGATGCAGTTTGTACTCGGTCTCCAACTTAACCGCATCAAAAACGGTGTGGCCGCCGGGCATCGTCAGATCGAAGTCAATCAGCCATGCGGTGGTCGTAGCCTTACGCCCGTGCCCGCGTTCACGAATCAGGAGATTGCCCAGATTCATGTCGCCATGAATAATCGAGGTGTGCAGCGTCATTGCGGGCGACAGGAGCGCGTGGTAGTGCGCCATCGGGTCAAGGATGGTGCGTCCGGCGTGGGCAAGGTTCAAGCCCGGTGCATCCCCTGGTGTACGTAAATCGTGCGTAGCTACCAAGGTACGGAATTGCTCGTAGCGTGTCCCGACGATCCGACCACCCACCGGCTCGCCCTTCGTGAGCGCCGCAAGCACCTGTGGGAGTTCGGCCACCGCCACCTGAAGTTCAAGCCGTGCCGCAAGCGGTTCGAGCGGCCGATACAGCCCCTGCTCCGCCACTGCACCTTCAAGCAGGTGAAGGCGGAGCCGCACGACACCGTCGTGAACCGGACGATCATCCTCAAGGCGAAACGCACGCTGCGGAGCGCTGAACGCAAGCGTCAGCCGTTCGGGGCGCTTCGCGGTGGGCGGATGATCTGCCAGAGCAAGCATCGTGGCGAGATCCTCCGCCGAGTCAGGCGTGCCACCAATGGTGAGATCCGCCAAGGTCAGGGTCGGTGGCAGCACACGGTTGTAAAACCAGAGCGGGCGCTGTTGGGCGTAGGGCCGAGCGTCTTGGTGCCACCCGTTCAACGGGCCAGTATCCCGCGTCAATGTTTCGAGGAAGAGCGCCCGCACCGCCGCAATCGTCGCCCCTTGGTCAGCATTGAGCCAGAGATGCTCCCGCAGAGTACGGATGGGGCGTTCACCTTGACCCAGGTAATCGTACCCAATCGCGGCCAATGTCGTCGCCTCACTACTACGATGCAACTGCACGCGCTGCATCCCCGTAAGGTGAGCGACATAGCGCTGGTAGTTGTCGCGCTCGCGACGAATCACCTCGCGGTGCCCAATGCGGATCGCCATTGGGTTATGCTGCACCCCATCAGCGGTGAACGGCAGGGCCAGCAACAGGCTGATCGAGCTGAGTCCGGCGCTGCTCCCCGGCAGTTGGTCAAGCGAAACCCGCACCACGTCGGGCTGATCCTGAAACAAGGTGGCGACCAACTGCTCGACCTGCGCCCGATCCAAACGCAGCGTTGTGGGATCAAGCAGAAATTCAATCAGTGGAGCGAGTCTGGCATTCATCTTATACCTGCGATCAATGCCATGCCGGGGCAGAGCCGCCCCGGCATGGTGCGGGTGACTAGGGCACGAAGCGAGCGAGTAACTCGCCGACCACCCGCTTGTCGTCATCGTCGCCATACACGATACGGACAAGGGCAAAACCACCAACACGGTAGACGAGCGGCCAGTCAGCGGTCGTGTACACCGTATCGTAGAGTGGGACGATGACCACCTTGCCAACCTTGTACAGTTCCGCTTTGCCAGGGTACAGGTTGCCGACATCCTCCATCACGCCACCGTGCGTGCCTGCGACACCGCCGATGCCGCTGCCCAGTTGCAGCCCAGGATTGCCCTCGTGACTGAGCCAGAAGCGCAGGGCGGTATCACCGTCGGGCAGTCCATCGCTGGAAGGAGCCTCGCCCGTAGGTGGCAGCAGGGTCGGCGTGATGATCTGGCTCAGGTTCAACCAGCCACGGTGCCCCCCGTTGTGCTCGATGATCTTGTCGTCCGCGATGACGGTCATCAGCGCACCGATGGTGGTAGGTGCAGCAGCAAGACTGACTGCGGCGGGGAAGACCGTGCCGCCCAGAAGTTCAACCCGGTCAATGCTCCCATCATTGCCCAAGTCAATTTGCACCAAGACTGGCGAGTGCGCGAGGTCGTTCCAGAGCAGCGGCGTGTAGATGCGGCGCTCATTGGCCCCAATGGGCTGCGCCGGGAAGGTCATCTGCCCGATGCCATCGCTCCCGTAGTGGCCCAAGCCCAGATCGTACTGGCGGGCAGCCCCAAGATTGATCACGGTCAGACTGCCCAAGTCAGCGCTGACTTCGGCGCTGAGTGGGGCTGGGGTAACGGTCGTATTGTTGAGGGCATACACCCGCGTCCACGCATCACTTTCGCGGATCTGGTAGAGACTGGCCAGCTTCGTCTCGTCACTCCAGAAGGTGGCGCGGCGGAAAGCAGCGTCCATCTCCAAGGAGTCGCGGGTGGTCGCACTCGCGGTGCTGAGGTAACCAGCCAGGGCATGCGGGCCAAAGAGCATGGTGTCGGCCACCCCGCCGTTGCGAGCACCTACCCCGGTGAAGGTCCACGCTTGGCCCGCCGGGAAGAAGAGCGCGTCGGGGAACGTTTGGACGTCACGTGGCCCCGTCAGGGGTGTAATCCGCATCGTACTGGTGATCTGACGCACAAACTGCGGCACATCACCGGGGGCCACATAACAACCCGTGTGGGTGTCGTCGCCGAAGGCGTGGCTATGCCCACCAAAGGCGTGGCTATGCCCGCCAAAGGCGTAGCTATGCCCACCGAAGGCGTGACTGTGCCCGCCCTCCAGCGCCACAATGTCGGTGTCACTTGCCGTCGGTTGCACCGGCTGCTGCTGAATGAGCTGCAGGGGTGTCGAAAAGAGATCCTTGCCGACCCACGTAATGCCCGGAGCCAGTTCGTAGCTCCAAGACCCCGTCGCGAGATTCAGTTCGATAGCCCGATTGTCGCCATCATTGGCCGAAGTCGGCGGATAATTGGGGTCGTACACATAGACCCGGGCGCGCTGGTTGGGGAGCATAACCAGCTTGTAGGGCAGCAGCGCGTGCCCAATCTCCACGTCGTCGCAGCCGGAACCCTTGAGAATACCGATGATTTCGGGGTCGTTGTGCCAAGCGTCACCACCAATGCGCGCCGCTAACCGATTGTAATAGGTCTGGACATCCATCCGCCCTGGCCCTGCCATCCAGTTGAGCACCTGCGACCCCACTTGACGCCCGTGGTAGGTCTGGATGTAGTCCTGCGCTGGGGCGGCGTCGGCGATGGTACGCACGGTCGGTGCCCCGAACTCGGTTGGCTCACGCCCCGCATTGGCATCGTAGAAATCACCAACGGTAGCAGTCATGCCAAGACAAAGACCACCCTTCATCGCCGCACTATAAGCAGCACTGAATTGGTCATCGTAAATAGCTTTGACTACAGTCTCTTCGTAGAGGTAGGAGATCGGGCGTGGGAGGTAATAATTCCCGGTGGTGGTGAGGCCCGCTGTAACACTAAGGGGAATAGTGCTCGTCATGCCCAGACTGGCAAGCCCAATGGGCAACGAGAGGCTGTCAGTGGCGCTGATTACCTGGAGGACGTGGGTCTCGGTGATGAGATGCGTCGTCGCAGGTACACCGTAATCATTGGCGAACTGGTCGAAACTCGGCAGACCCTCGCGATTCGCCCATGCCCAGGTATCAAGGTTCGGGTTCAGCCCGCTGTCGAGGACGATCTCAAATTCGAGGTACGGTTGCTCGGCGGGTGTCGTGCAATAACTCCCACAGTTACTCGAACGAAACACGCGGCCAGGCTGACTCTCATCAGCGGCCCGGATCGTGAGTCCGTAGTTCGGGCGGCTTGCATTCAGGACATCCCGTGTCCAAGCGGTAATATCCCAAGCTTTGGCTCCATTGTCGCCACTCAGCGTAGCGGTTGCGACCGCATCGCCAAGGGACGTCCCAGTAGGTTGATTGTCCCAGTTAATGCTCTGCTGATCCCACGGGACGAGGACCGGCTTGACGGTTGTACCCAGAGGCGCGGTGCTGTAGCGCACATACTGGGTAAAGACGATGCGGGCAGCAAGGAGACCGCTACTTTGCATCCCCGCAGGCAGGACGCTCAAATCTACTGGCGTAAAGATGCGCGTAATGCCCTTGACCACATGGAGCGTGGGGTCGGCGTTCGTCTGATTGATATACCCCAGAAAGCGGTTCTGGTGGTTGTACATCCCCCCGCCGCCAATTTGCTGCACATCCGACTCACCGCTAAAAAAGGAAGGGTTCGCAAAGCTAGGGTCAAGGCGAATCGGGTAGACCCGCGCCGCATCGCGAAGCCATGCCTCCTCCACGCTGAGGTGAGCCAAAAGCGTATCGCCGGTACGCGTCAGACTCAGGCTGAGCGGTGCGGACGCGCCGGCGGCATCGGCTCCGACTGGAGCAGGCACACGCCAAAGGGCAACCCCAGCAGCATCGCGCAACAGATAGCCGCCATCTTGCAGTGCCTCGACGGTCACACCAGGGGCCTGGAGGCGTAAATCGTAACTCGCAGGTGCGCCTGGGCCAGCAAGCACAACCTCCTCTTTCAGCCCCCACGGACGCACGGTATAGACCAAATCGGCGGCGGGGAGCGCAACGGGGTAGGTGATCGTGTCGGCAGCGATCACCGGCGACGGGGTGTTCGTGCCCGTGGGCAGCGCAACTGCCAGATGTGGTTGTCCAGGCCGACCAAGGGTTACGAGTTGGCCGGTCGCATTCCCACGGGAAAAGGTAGCGGTGAAGTCGGCGGCGGCATTGCGATAGCCCACGCCATCAGCCACGATCTGGGGATCAATAGCCTGCCAACTCGCTGTCGCCTCATCATAGTAGGCCGTTGGTTCAAAGTAGGACTGAACGAGCGCGACCGTGCGCCCGTCGCGCTGACCAATGAAGGTACGGGTCGTAGCGGTACGCCCTACCTCGGTGAAGCCAGGCGGGACAGGCGCGGGTGGCGTCGTATCAGTGCCTGCGCCTCCCACAACCAGTGGAAGAAACGTGCGGGACGTAGCGCCAGACAGGCCAGACGCGGCAGCGTCAGCTGTGAGCCCGCTGCTATGCGGCGGAACTAAACCCACGAGCAGGGCGGTGAGCACCAACAGGGCAGCAGTCAGACGGAGCAAACGATGACTCATGCAATCCCTCGTGGTGGCATAGGCACGGCGGTGACGACCGTGCACAATTTGAGTGTAGCGACGATGACGTCACCGAACGTGAACAGTTTGCGATCAGGCGACGATCAGCCAGCGAACCACCATGCTGTGGGTGTCCCCAGATGCTGCGTGGTTCCCGAACCCAACACACAGCGAACATCAGCAGCAAAGTGGCATTATTTTAGCAGTACCGGAAACAGATGAAATTCTGATGAATATGCGCGTAAAGATTTACATAGATATTCCAGGGATATGGTCACGTATTGGACGATGCTACTGCGGTAAACCCAACGTGGTAGCGTGCCTTGGCGACCCGTTGGGTATGTGGCGATTTGTTTATCGGCCTCCATGCTCAGCTCGTGCAGAAGCGCTTGGCCCAAAGGGAGGCGCGAGAGCAACACACTCCGCCGTTGACGGATCGGCAAAGGCCCAAGAGTTGATCACCACACCCTGCCTCACACATGGTACTAATCCATGTGTAGAGCCACCCTGGCCGCTTACGCCGTATCACCAAGGATCAGATCATGGCTACGAAGGCATCCCGTGCCACCCCTGTTCTCCTCACCCTGCTGGTTCTCCTCGGTCTTGGCCTCCTGCCACCACTCACGGCAAGCACGCTGGCCGCCAACCCTGGCGATGGGTTGGCGGTTGCAGGCAACGGCCCCACGCTCACCTCGACGGTCAACGGCATTGAGATCATGTTCGGCAAAGAGTTTGGCAAAACCACCATTTGGATGCGGGTCTGTGCCGATGCGCCGAGTTTCCAACTCCGCTCAGAGCAAGTCGGCCAATGGATGACCGAGGTCTTCTATCGTACCGCTACCGCTGGCGGCTGCTCGCCTTCACCGACCTCGTGGTGGCGCATGGTTTACAACGCCGACCCCAATCCGAGTCAGATCTTCCGCATTTTTGCCTACGCAAGCGATGTCGTCCTCACCGAGCCGGAGTTTATGACTCGCGCCGCCCGTACGGACTGTTACGTCACCGCCTACGGCGCAGGCTTTTGTACCCCCGGCAACCCGGTGCCGCCTTGGCCGAACGCACGCGGCGCGATTGATCAGCCGACTGAAGGGCAGAGCGTTGTGGGCAGCGTTAGCGTGGGCGGTTGGGTCGCAGATGCGGGTGCCTTCAGTAGCCCGGGGATTACGGATGTTCACGTTGCCGTAAACGGGACATTCGTTGGTGCGGCGACCTACGGTGGCTCGCGGCCCGATGTCGCCGCAGCGCTGAGCGACAGCCGTTTCACCAACACCGGCTTCGCCTTTAGTTTTGACATCGCGAGTTTCAGCCCTGGGCCGACGACCATCCAGGTGGGCTTTCGTCGGGCGCTCGATGGGGTTTGGACGACGATGGAGCGTCATATCGTCATTGCCCAGACCATCGGCACCCTCAGCGGCCAAGTGACGAACGCGAGTGGCGGGGCACCCATCGTGGGGGCCGTGGTCAGCCTCGGTAGTCGCCTGACGCGCACCGACACCGCCGGAACCTACAGCTTCAATGGGCTCCAGCCCGGCACCTACGCCTTGGGCGTGACCGCCAATGGCTACAGTCCCACCAGTCTCAACCTGAATCTCACCGCTGGCCCCAACACGCGCACCATCGCATTGACCCCACTGAGTACCACCGGCTTCCGCGTTCCCACCTCGCCCATCGTCAGCTACGGCCAACAGGACGGCATGGTGAATAGCGTCACGGCCTATTTCGACCTCAATAGCGCGAACAGTCGCATCCACGACGCGGCGCACCCGGTCGGATCAACCGTACGCATTGATAACCGCACCTACACGGCTCCTTGGCCTGCAAGCATCTGGCGACTAGGCTTGGCCTATAACGGGCATGTCGGCACGGACTATAACGGGCGCTTAGGCCAAACTGCAGTGGTCGCCGCCGCGCCGGGGTACGTCATCAGTTGGCGCGACGGTTCACCGAATGGCAACCTGAACTATCCCGGCAACACCGTCTGGATGCGCCACCCGAACGTGAAGGGCCGCGATGTCTGCGTCCTCTACCACCATCTCTCGCCCGGCACCATCACGGCCAAGGTGCGTAGCATCGCAGGGCGAAACATTCTTGTCCCTGCGGGCGAAAGCCTGGCGTATGTGGGTAATTCGGGCTATTCCTTTGGCGCACACTTGCACTTTGAGGTGTATGACTGTGCCAACACCCGGCTCAAACTTGACCCCTACGCCAGTGGACTCATGGAGAACTGGGTGGCACCGGCAGCCTTGTTGGCCGCCGAACCGACGGCATCGCTCGTCCTGACGGCCACCGCCTCAGCGCTGCTTATCACCCCTAGTCAGACCATCACCGTCAGCGTGCAGGCCAGTGCCGATGTGGCTCAGTACCGTTGGATCCTTGATACTGGCGAGGAAGTGGCAGGGCCACAGGCGACGGTGAGCTTCAGTGAGGTCGGCACCCACCAAATCTGGGTCAGCGCTGTCGGGGTCAACGGTGAGGATGGGCTTGCCGAACCCCTGACGTTTAGCGTGACTCCGCAGGCCGGCCAAGCGGGGCTTGACCTCACGGCACCCACCGGGAGCATCAGCGCAACGGCGGCAACGGCTACCGCCACGACCACGCTGAGTTTAGCGCTGGCTGACGGCGAACCAACCGCTAGTGCGAAGATGCGCTTCAGCACTGACGGAGTCACCTACACGCCCTGGGAACAGTTCGCGCCCACGCGAGTCTGGAACCTCCCAACCACCGAAGGGAATGCGGTAATCTTCGCCCAGTTTGCCGACGCGGCAGGCAACAGCGCCGAGCCAGTCATCGCCGTGGTGCAGGTTGATCGCACGGCACCAACCATCAGCATCACCGATCCGATCACCGATACATCGCAGCCCTGGCAAGTCACAGTGGCTTGGGGCGTCGAAGATCTCGGGGTCGAAGCGCATGGCTTGATCAAAAACGAGTATCAACTAGTTGGAGTAGATAGCGACTGGCAGGTCGCTGGGGTGGTGCAACAGGCCGTGTATCGGGCGATCCCGTCGGGAACCTACACGCTGCGGGTGCGGGTCACAGATCTCGCTGGGAACGCGACCACCCTTGAGCGCCAGATGAACCTCGCCCTTGCGCGCGGGGCGGTCTATTTGCCGCTGGTTCTTCGGTAGCGCGGGAACCTGAGCGCGAATCAGCGGGCATCCGTGCTGGGGCGAGAGGTTTCGCCTCAGCACGGATGGATGTTTTCGTCAGATCGAGCGTGGCGGCACGGGTGAAGGGAGATGCCGATGCGTTACGTCAATGCTATACTTCCCCTGGCATGTGTGTGGGAACACGACACGGGAGGTGCGTGATGGCAGCAGAGACAGCAATCCTGATAGTACAATCCCCGGATATTTTGAGCGGAACCCCGGTCTTTGCAGGCACGCGGGTACCCGTCAAAAACCTACTCGACTATATACGAGCGGGCGACACCATTACCGCCTTCCTCGACGATTTCCCCTCGGTTAGCCGAGAGCAAGTGGATACCGTTCTCACCCGCATCGAAGCGCTTGTCTTGGAGATGAATGATGCGCGTGCTGCTTGACGAATGTTTGCCACGCAAGCTGAAGGATAGCCTCGATGGGCACGAGGTGACCACTGTTCAAGAACGGGGATGGTCAAGGAAGAAAAATGGGGAACTCCTGCGCCTGATGAATGGCTCCATTGATGTCTTTCTGACCTCAGATCAGAACTTACGGTACCAGCAAGACCTCAGCAACATTCGTTATCGCATCATCATTTTAGTCGCACGCGACAACCGACTCCCAACGCTCCAACCGTTGATGCCACAGGTACAACAAGCGCTTCCCCACATGCTGCCCGGTGCCGTGATAGAAATTGGAGCGAACGACTGAATACGAGCGCAGGTTGCCAGCAGCCGGACAATTGTGTCTAGGTCGCCAACGACCGCTGGGCGGATGAGGGATGTGGGGTGCCGGTTTTACCACAGAGGCACAGAGGTTTTGTGCCTTTAGGGAAGCGGGTATTTTTAAGTATCGATTCGCCGGTGCCCTGTCACCCTGAGCGTAGCGAAAGGTCTTGACCGAGATGCTTCGCTGCGCTCAGCATGACAATGCGACATCGGCGTAAGTCCTGACCCTAAAATGAAGTACTGAGAATACTGATCGTCGTTGAGCATGCTGACCACTATGTCAGCGGGTTCAACGGCGATCAGCGCTTCCCGTTACTAAATGGAGCTTGATTTGGCCCATATGTAAAGACATACGGGGCGTTGGGTTGCGTAATGGCAGCCCGAGGTTGTTGACTATCTATATTATCATTGATAATAGGTGGAATAACAGATAACCCAGGCACAAGATAGAGATAATTCGCTAATCCTATGGGAGATGGCCATGCTTTTTGTGATGACCATGGTCGTGTGATAATGATACCGGGAACACTCTCTTGTCGGGCTATTTTTTTATCATCGTCGCTTGCTCCATTAGGAGTAATGAACCCAATATATCCTTGGTCTTTGAAAGGTTGAAGAAAGTAGTGCTGATGTGTATGAAAGAAGCCAACCACTTGCCTCTCGGAAGTATCACTAGGTCTGTTGCCTGCACCGATATACATACTTCTTGATGTTTGATGATCATACACCCGGACTATTTCGATAGAATCGTCCCCTCTGTTCCAGACGATCCATCCACCCTCCTCTAAATTATTCTTTATGGCATCTTGGAGTGCTTTCTCCAATGCCCTTCTGACAACGGGGTGATTCTTCAGTTGTTGAGCCGTAGGCGGCACGAGATTGCCGGCATATCTCTCATTCCCATTGGTAGAAACACAACTCATGTTAATACCACAACCAACCGCTAGCGTGGGCTTCGATGTAGGAACAGGCGTAGGATAAGGCATCCCACTAGCCGCAAACCCCAACCAGTCGCTATACGTCACCGGGTTCGCCCCCACGTACCCGTAGCGGTGCAACGTCTTCGGGTCGGGCAGGCGGCCACGGTACGGGTCTTGCTGGAGCCAGACGCCCGTGGTGGGCTCGTAGTCGCGGGCGTAGAAGTGGTACAGGTTTAGCTGGGCATCCCACTGCTGGCCCGTGTACGTGTATGGGGTGCCGGTGTCGCCGCCGCTGTTCGATGCATGGCCGTCGCCAACCATGACTCCGTAGTCGTTGTAGCGGTAGCTCTGGGCGCGCTCGCCCTCGTCGTCGGTGAGCGCGGTGACGCTGTCCAGCCCGTCGTAGTGGTAGTAGGTGAGATGCTCCTCGTCGTGCGATTCGTGCGCGATGTTCTGCTGGCTGAGGATGTGGCCTAGCCACCGGTAGTAGTTGGTGTGTCGCTCGTGGTCGTCGCCGTGGGCATAGTCCACAATTGGGTCAAGCCCGTCGTAGACGTAGCTCACCCAGGGTTGGTCGTCATGCGGCTCACCGTCGAGGTCGTGCTGGCGGCGGAAGACGCGCCCGTAGCCGTCGAACTGCACCAGGGTCGTGTCGTCAAGCTCCCACACGCTGCTGCTGTGCTCGTCGGCGGTCTGAAACTCCTGCACGCGGGTCAGGCGATTCTCGTAGTCGTAGGTGTACGCGGTCTTGTGCCAGTCCTGCTCCGAGTCGCCATCCTCGGCAGGCACGAGGCGCTCAATACGGCTGCCATTCGCATCGTAGGTGTACAGCGTCGTCTGAAGCACCGGGCCACGCGCCCGATTCGCCTCGTCGGCTTGGCTTAGGCGGAA
>CAIRDL010000720.1 GCA_903877345.1 uncultured Oscillochloris sp.
AGGGAAGCGGAAGATCTAAAACAACCCGACTGATCCATACTATAGAAAACCTACACAGGTTATGAAAAGGAGTCGAGCCTTTAGGCGGCCCTATCCGGCTAAAGCCTCGACTCCACGCAACAACCCCAACAGGATTGCTATATGTGATCCGTAATCGGTCAGGGTGCGGCCCGGTCACGGATCACGGATCATTGGCATGACCTGGATGATTAAGAAATTCCGCAGCCTTTGGGTCTTCTACTGGCTAACTGGCGTCGGGAAGTCCGGCTGCTCGTCGGTAACGCCAGCCTCATCCTCGCGCACCCAACCCACGGTGCGGCTCTTGCTGGTATGGACAAAGACTTGGTAGTAGCCGTCTTGGAGATCAAAGGGCATGAGGCGCGTGTCCGCGCTAAGTTGGGCCAAGACGCGGGCATTGTCGCGGGGCGCAGCGCGGAGCGTAGCACCCTGGGCGGCAGTCCGTAGTACCGGGTATTCGGGCGGTAACAGGGCACCCCCATCGGCGGGATTGCGCTGCTGTAGGTAGGCCAGAATGCCGTCGGCAATGCCACGGGCAACACGGTCGGGCTGATTAATAAGCACAGCGCGGTCGGTGGCGCTGGTCAAAAAGCCCATTTCAAGGATAATCGCCGGGGTAGTGCGAGCAATGGCGGAGATGTACCGGCGGAAGTTGAAGGCGTAATAGCCCTTCATGTTGAAAGTGACACCGCCCGCATCTTCGGTCAAGCCTGTGGCGGGGCCGTAGGCCGCGCTCATGGTCGCCAAGAAGAGCTTGCTGGCGGCAGAAGCCCGCCAAGGGGTCGCCAGTTTCCAGCCATGAGCCGAGCCGCTCGCCACACCGTCGGCGTGGAGTGCGAGGAAGAGATCGGCATCGTAGCTCGTTGGCACGGTGGCGGGGAGTATATCAACCACCACGCCTTGCGCCTCAAGCAACGGTTTGACCCGGGTGATGATGTCGAGGTTCAGCGCCGCCTCGGAGAGATTGCCCCAGTGCGATCCGCTGGAGGAACGGAGATGGGCGAGTTCCTCCGGCAGTTCGTTTGAGCGAAGATGACCAGCCTGGAGGCCGACGCGGAAGGCCGTACCGGGGGCACGCGGCGTCGGTGTGGCCGCCGGGTCTGGCGTGGGCGTGGGCATTGGCGGCTCAGTGGGCGTGGGTGGCGCGGGCGGGGCTGTCACTTCCTTAGCGGCGTAAACCGTGGTGGGCGAGGTCTGGTTTGGCGTTTGGTCAAACAGCAAGGCGCTAATCAGCAGCAACAAAACGAGTGAGATGGTAATCCGGGCAGGCAGATGGCGGTTGTTCAAGGGCTTGGACATTCCGTGGTTCCTCAGCTATTATCTCGCGCAGCGTTTGCTGACTTTACCACAAGATTCCATGAAAAGGCTAAGAACGATGCACGTCATTAAGGTTGGCGGGAGTGCGGGCAACGATTATGCCGCCCTGTGCGATGATTTGGCGACCCGTCACGCGGCGGGTGAAGGCTTCGTGCTGGTGCATGGCGGCTCCGATGAGACCAACCGGCTCGCTGAGGCGGTGGGCCATCCGCCCCGCTTCGTAACTTCGCCGAGCGGGTACACAAGCCGGTATACCGACCGCCGCACGCTTGAGCTGTTTATGATGGCGACGGGCGGCTTGGTCAACAAGCGCTTGGTTGAGTTGCTCCAGGCCCGGCATTGCAACGCCGTAGGTCTGAGCGGCCTCGATGGGCGGTTGCTTGCGGGCCGACGCAAGGCGACCATCCGGGTGGTCGAGGACGGTCGCCAGAAACTGTTGCGCGATGACTGGACAGGCACGATTGAGCGGGTAAACGTGGGTTTGCTGCGGCTGTTGCTTGCCGAAGGCTACCTGCCCGTCATCGCCCCGCTGGCTTGCTCGGAAGCGGGCGAAGCGCTGAATGTGGATGGCGACCGGGCGGCGGCTGCCATCGCGGCGGCGCTTGGTGCCCACACCCTGTTGCTGCTCTCGAATGTACCGGGGCTGTTACGCAACTTCCCTGACGAGGCTTCCTTGATCGGGCAGATCCCTCGGGGTGAACTTGAGGCGTACTTGCCTTTCGCCGAGGGCCGTATGAAGAAGAAAGTGCTCGGCGCACAAGAAGCACTCGCCGCCGGGGTGGGCCGCGTCATTCTGGGCGATGCGCGGCGACTTGGCTGTATCAGCGCGGCCTTGGATGGGGCGGGCACGGTCATTGCGTAGGAGCCACCCAAGGCTGGTGCAATGTCCCTGGCCTGCGCCGACGCCGGATCCGCCCACACAGATGTTGCGTCGCTACTTGGCACGCGCATTCATAAGGTGGCGCGAACAAAGCTGGTATACTAGCAGGAAGAACACCCGTGAGGCAACGGTAGCAAAGCGTAGCGGTGTGTTGTCCAGTGTTTTTCTTCCCCCTTTTTACACGTTATAAATACCTATGCGCGTGCTTATTACTGGATCGAGCGGCCAGATCGGTACGAACCTTGCCCTGCGGCTGTTGGCGGAGGGCCATACGGTGTTCGGGCTTGACCGCCGGGTGAATCAGTGGACGAATGTCTTCCCTACGCTGCTGCAAGACTTGGCAGTGCCCCAGCGCGATTTTCAGGGTGGGATTGCGGGCGCTCCCTATCCGCCTTGTGACATCGTCGTTCACCTCGCCGCGAATGCCAAAGTCTACGAGTTGGTCGAACAGCCCCACCGTGCCCTCGAAAATATCAACATTACCTTCAATGTGCTCGAGTTCTGCCGTGCCCAGAATCTCCCGATTGTCTTCGCTTCCTCCCGCGAAGTGTATGGCGACATTAAGCGTTATTTCACCGAGGAGACGAGCGCTGATTTTAGTTACACGGAAAGCCCCTACTCTGCCTCGAAGATTGCAGGCGAAGCCCTGATCTATGCTTACGCCCGCTGCTACGGCTTGCCCTACCTCGTCTTTCGCTTCTCGAATGTCTACGGGCGCTATGATAATGATCTGGCGCGTATGGAACGGGTGATTCCCCTCTTCATTCGTGAGATTGAGGCTGGTCGTCCCGTGACGGTCTACGGTGGTGCGAAGGTGCTTGATTTCACCTATGTGGACGATTGCGTTGATGGGATTGTCCGGGGCATTACCAAGCTCCTGGCTGGGGAAGTGACGAACCACACCATCAATTTGGCCTACGGCGAAGGGAACTCGTTGGTGCGTATGGCCGAGTTGATCGCCGAAGCGTTGGGCCGCCGCCCCGAGATCATCGTTGCGCCCGCCAAACGCCCCGGTGAGGTGAGCTACTACGTGGCGGATCTTTCCCTGGCCCGCGAACTGCTTGGCTATGTCCCGCAGGTTGCACTGAACGAGGGCATTCGCCGCGCCGTCGCTTGGGCGCGCGGTGGGGAGCAGGCTGATCATGACTGAGCGGTCGCAACCCCGGCGGCGCGAACGTCGCTCTCGCGACGGCGCGACGCCGATGGTGCAGCGCCTTGCCGTGGCTGCCGAGACGGCCACGGCCCAAGTTACGAGCCTGCTGAAACTCTCGTCGTACCTCGTTTCGGTGCTTGATCCGCAAACGATTTTGTCCAGTCTGTTGCCGCGTCTCGTTGAGGCGCTACCGTCGGTGCAGGCGGGCCTAATCTGGCTCGACCAACACGGTCGCTTGCGCCCAACCGCCACGTTCGGCCTCGCGCTCGATCCGCCCACTGAGCAGGTTCTGTTGGCCTGTCAGATCCGCACGGGTGAAGGGCTTGCGGGGCTGGCGCTCCAACGGGGCGAGCCGCAATTCGTGGAAACGGCCCTCGGCTATCGGGCGACCGCCGAGTTGATCGGCACGACCAACGAGCAACTTTTTCAGCAGATGAGTGAACAGTTGCCTCGGCGGCTCACGGCGGTGGCGGTGCCGTTGCGGGTAGGGGCTGAAACGATTGGTGTGATTGAGCTGATTAACCTTGGCGACCACGGCCTCACGCCGAGGTGGCGCCCGCTTGAACATGCCGACATTCCGGTGCTGCAAACCTTCGCCAATCTCGCCGCTTCTGCGTTGAAGAATGCCCAACTCTACGCCGCAGCCCAACAAAGCGAACGGCGACTCAAGGCGTTTGATGCTGTTGTC
>CAIRDL010000721.1 GCA_903877345.1 uncultured Oscillochloris sp.
CCCAACACTTGATCCGGTTCCCGTCACCGAGTCCGTACCAGCCACCCCAGTCGCGGGCCTCAGCGCACATTTTGGCATTACCGCCCTTGATGCAGTGGTGGCGGGACGAACGATTCAGCAGATCCCGCTCCGTGCGATTGCGCCTGATCTTCGGCCAGAGACACGGCAACCACGGCTGCTCCCACCAATTGAGGAACTGCTCATCCAGGGTCGCCCGCATCCGGTCTATGCCGAGCTTGTGGCTGGACTCCTTGATCTGGGGCGTTCGCTCCAAGCGCGACAGATCCAGCCCATTGTGGTCTACCCAGAGCCAAGCGCGACCGCATCGGTGGTACCGTATCGCATCCTCGTCGGCCACCGTCGTTGGACAGCGGCCCAGTTGGTTGGAATGACGGTGATTGACGCAGTGGTCGTTGACCCGCCGAATGCATCAGATCGCGTACGGGTGCAGTACGCAGAAAATGAAGAGCGGGCAAACTTTAGCGACATGGAGCGCGTGTGGGCTTTCCAACAGATGAAACAAGCGCTGGACGATGCCCCGTGGGAACTGGTCGAGGAATGCTTTCAGGTAAGCCGTGGACGACGGCAGGAGTTGCTGCGGTTAGCGACCTTCACCCCCGATCAGCAGGTTCAGATCGCACGCATGCGGCTCCGCGAGACACAGTTGCGACCGCTCCATGCGGCGGTACGTGCGGGTGAGCTTCAACCTGTCCATGTAGACACGGTGCTCGCCCACCTTGGCCGCTTGGGTGCCCCTACGGTGGGTGAGGCTGCCGAGACGCGACCGAGCCTTGATGGGCCAACCATTGCCCGCGTGGTGGCACAGGCAAAGCGCACGGCAAGCACGACCCCAGGACGCTCGCTGCCCAAATGGGCGACGGCACTTCAAGAACAACTTGATCGGGTTGATAAGCAGGTAACGCGCATGCGGGGACGCTTGAGCGAACTCAGTGAGGCAGATGCCCGCCAAATGCGTGCCCATCTAGAGGCAACCGCACGACGGATCACGGAGGCGATCCAACAGTTCCCCCCAAGCCCTACGGACAAAGAGTAAACCACCACCCGCCTAAAGGCGGGGGCTTTGCTCTGGCGCTACCGACGAGTCGGCATCCGAGCAGTACGGCACGTTTACGGGTGCCCTGCCGGGCGAACCCGGCAGCGGTTGCATAGGCCAACGCCTACGACCTTCAACCTTTTACCCGCCGGAGGCTTCCCCGGCGGAACCTGCAAGGTTCAGGTGCTAACGTGCGTAAAACAGTGTCCACTGGAGAACCAGCTTCGTGCCTTCTGCACGCTAGGGACGATCCCCTACACGTACAATTGTACCATAGCCCCGCGCCGCTGCAAGCGGTGCGGGGGAGAGACTACCGCAGGCGTGAGGCCGCACACGCGTTAGCCCGGAACAACGGCGCTGGCTCTTCCCCTGGTTTATTGTCCACACGCAACAAGCTCCCGCCGATGGCACACCGAGCGCACCGCCGATCATGTGGGCGGATCGGGAAGCCCTTATCGCCGACCTCTTCCCGACAAGTGGTACGATCACTTCAGTGAAGGTGACGCTCATCGGACGACCGACTCACGTGGACATACAATTCCAGTTCACGCGGATCACGCTTAGTTCCACCGGCCCCTTACCCGCACTGCCAAAGGGCATTCCGGCACCGCTGTCGATGCCGACGACGACCTACAGCGTTTACATCACGAAGAAGCAGTGGAATCTGGTCGTCAAGGCGCTGAGGGAGCCGAAGGATGCGCTGATCGTTGAGGGCATGCAAATCCTCGATCTGACGACCAAGATCATTTCCGTCTTTGCCACACGAACCACGACCAAGCTGCTCCAACAGGCGAGCCGCGTGGTGAAGCCGCCGACGGGGTAGCGGTGAGTCAGCGCCGACCACGAATGTCCCTCTTTGCAGCCTATAGCAATCCTACACAGGTTGTGAAAAGGAGTCGAGCCTTTAGGCGGTGCTTTCCGGCTAAAGCCTCGACTCCACGCAACACCTCCAATAGAGCCATCCTGCTCAGGTTGTGAAAAGGAGTCGAGCCTTTAGGCGGTGCTATCCGGTTAAAGCCTCGACTCCACGCAACACCTCCAATAGCTTGCATGTGGCCGGTACCTGCTTTCGCAACAGGAAGAACCGACAACCGGTGTATCTGCAAACCGCCTACGACTGCTGATACTCCGGCTTCAGCCCCAACTGCTTGAGCGTCTCCTTGACCGTCAGTTCGATCACGTCGGGGGCAATGCCGCCCGGCGCGTCGGCGTCAATCACCAAGCGCAGGGTGATCTTCGCGCCCTGGCTCTGGAGCGGCACGATCACGCCGGTGGCGATCGTGGAGAGCTGTGAGA
>CAIRDL010000722.1 GCA_903877345.1 uncultured Oscillochloris sp.
GCCGTCACACGTGACACTGTAAAGATAGAAGTTGTCTTTGTCTTGGTAATGAAAGATCAACCCGGCACCCGCAAGTTTCGATCCAGCGACGGGCGCGGCGTCAACCTGGAACGTGACGTCTTGGTACGGGCCTCCAATCAGTGACCAGACCACCTTTTTGGGCTGTTTCACTGCAAGTACATAGGCTCCTGCCACATACGCCGCACGGGTGGTTGCGTCATCTACAACTTCGAGGCCGCTGTTTTGGGGGTTGCTGAAATCGTCTTCGATCACCCCGCCAGCCTCCGGCGACGGTGTTGGTTCGCTGCCACCACGCACCGTTGGCGTGACCGCCGGGGCAAGCAATCCCGTCAGCGCTCCAAGGTTCAACATCACTACCACCACCAGGCAACTCACGCCGCCAAGCAGCCACCAGACGCTCGGCCAACGGCGCGGGCGCAGGGACAGTGCGCCCGACGTTGCCCCGCTGTCCGATGGCAGGGCCGTTCCGCACACCGGGCAGAGGCAAGACGGCGTTGGTAATGGGTTGCCACACGTTGGGCAAAGCCGTTCAGCCATCGTTGGTGCGGGCTGCCAGCACGGCCCGCAAGGCCGCGATGAAGGCGTGGTTCTGCTCCGTCGTGCCAAAGCTGATGCGAATGAGGCCCGGCAAACCCCATCCACCAAGCGGCGTCACCGTGAAGCCACGCGCCTGCAAACCGTCACTCACCGCATTGTCGTCGCCCACCGCCACCGCCACAAAGTTCGTCTCACTCGGCAACGGCACCAGCCCCATTGCCTGTAGCTGTTCCACAAAGAAGGCCCGACTCGCCGTGGCATGGGCGCGACTACGTGCAACATGCTCGCTATCACCAAGGGCAGCGACCCCGGCGAGTTGCGCCAGCAAGTTGACGTTGAACGGCAGCCGCGCCCGCTCCAAGTAGGTGATCAGCGCCGGTGGGCCATAGGCGTAGCCCAGGCGCAACCCCGCCAAACCGTGGATTTTGGCGAAGGTGCGGAGCAACACCAGGTTCGGACGCCCAGCCCGCAGTGCGACGAGTAAGTCGGGATAATCGGGCCGCACCGCAAACTCGACGTAGGCTTCGTCCACGACCACCAATACGTCGTCAGGTACTTGGGCCAGGAACGCCGCGACTTCAGCGGCTCCGTTCGCTGTACCAGTTGGGTTATTTGGATTGCAAAGAAAGATGACACGGGTGCGCGCCGTAATCGCCGCTGCCATTGCCGCCAGGTCGTGCGTATAGGCACGCAACGCAACGCGCACCGGCTGAGCTCCCAGCTCGAGCGTACGGAGCCGATAGCTGATGAAGGTGCCGTCCGCCATCACTGCTTCGTCGCCCGCCCCAAGGAAGGCCAGACTGATCAGCAGCACGAGCTCGTCGGAGCCATTGCTGCACATCACATGCCCCACGGTGAGTCCTGCATGATCGGCCAGCGCTTGCCGCAAGGCCACACACGACGCATCGGGGTAACGATGAACTTGCGTAATGGCACTTTGCAGCGCCGCCAGTGCGTGCGGAGACGGCCCCAAGGGGTTCTCATTTGACGAGAGTTTGACCACCGTGGCGCTGGGGCCGCCAATCAGCTTGGCCGGTTTGTACGGCGGCAGATGCTCAATCTCAGGCTTGAAACGCATAACCCTCATCCCTGCTCATCGCCGGACACTTCCACCCCCAACGGCAAGGCGAAGGCGAACGTGCTGCCTGTCCCCGCCACACTCGTCACCCAAATCGTCCCGCCGTGCATCTGCACAAACTGGCGGCTCAAATACAGCCCCAAACCAAGCCCTTCTGCCCGGCTACTGCGCGCCCGATAGTAGCGCTGAAAGAGCCGCGCCTGCTGCTCAAGCAGAATGCCCTCACCTTCGTCAGTAACCGACACCACGGCGCTCGGCCCGTCAAGCTCAAGCGCACCTTCGCCCGTTTCGCTGACACCGCCCGCGACCCGGCGCAACTGTAGGGTCACGCTCCCCTCTGGTGGGCTGTACTTCATCGCATTGCTCACCAAGTTGGTCAGCACTTGGCGAATCCGCAGCGGATCGCACGCAACACTTAGCGCCTCCTCGTCAGCTTCCAGGTTGAGCTTGTGGTTTCCGGCGGATGGGCGCTGTTGGTCGAGCACCTGCGTGGCCAACGCGACCAAATTGGTGCGCTGGATCTGCAAGTCAAGCTGCCCCGCATCAATCCGCGAGACATCAAGCAGGTTGTCCACCATGCGTAGCATGTGCGAGACTTGCTGCGTCAAAATGGTCAGCCCGTGGAGGTCGCGGGGGTCAGCCTCGCTGCGCTGCTGTTCGCGGCGCAGCAGCAAATCAGCGTAGGAGCGCACGGCGGCGAGCGGGCTGCGGAGTTCGTGGGCGGCGACGGCGAGAAATTCGTCTTTCGCCCGTTGGAGTTTCTGGTTGGCGGTGACATCACGGAAGATCACCACGGCCCCCTCAATGGCTCCGTCGGCGGCGCGGGCCGGGGCACCACTAAAACTCATCACCGTCTCGTCGCCACTGGCCCCGCGCAACACCAGCCGGTAATCCTGGAAGACTTCACCAGCGAGGGCGCGGGCGAAGGGCAGCACCGCAAGCTCCAACGGCAACCCGTCAAGGTCGCGCATGCGGTAGAAATCCGGCATTGCAGCCAGAGGCTGCTCAAACGGCAGCGAGTCCAGACCAAGTAGGGTCAAAGCCGCTTCATTCGCCAGCGTCAGCCGCCCC
>CAIRDL010000723.1 GCA_903877345.1 uncultured Oscillochloris sp.
GCATGTAGAGACGCAAGATTTTGCGTTTCTACACCCCCGCACCGCAAAAAGATACGCCCGCCATACCCCCTAATTGTCCCCTCTCCGCCTAGTACTTTTAGCGCCGCCCAATGCCCCCAAAAGGGTTGTTGGGCGGCGCATCTTTGATAGGCGCAAAACGGTTCATCAGCAGGTGTCTTCGGTTGGCATACCATCGCGTCCCAGCGCGGTCGTTGCTGCCATTGGGTCTCTGCTGAGGAGGGGGTATGGGCCGTCACCTGCGCCTGCTGTTGCGCCAGACCATCACGCTCACCGCCACGCTGACCTTGGTGATCGCCCTGCTCGTTTGGGCGCCGCCGCCGCCCCGTGCTGAAGCATCCGTCAGCACCGGCGGAGCCTTCGGTAGCGCGGTGCCCTGCCTGACCAGCACCGACCAGTTCGCCATTACGCGCTACGACAATACGGTGTTTGGAGCCACCACGCCCGCGAGCTACCCGGCGCTCCAGACGGTTGTGGGTGGAGCGGGCAACACGCAGGCGTTCCTGAACTCCATTGGCGCGGTGTATGGGCTGGCCTACGACGACGGGGCGGCGAGCGGGCGCGAACGGCTGTTCGTCGGCGCGTACACCAAGCGGCTCGTCGCCTACGGCTCCCAAGGGCCGGGCGGCATTTACATGTTTGAGCGCAGCGGCGCAAGTTGGGCGCTAACGGGTGCTTTTAGCGTGTCCGGTGCGGTTGGCGTGACCCATTCTGGTGCGGGGAATGCCCCGGTGGATCAGGGTGCCCTGGCGGGCGTTGGCACCACTGCCCTCGGCGGCATGGTGATCAGCCCTGATGGGACGGCGCTCTACGTCGTGAATGTCGGGGCGAAGCAGATTGTGCGCTTCAGCCTGCCAAGCAGCGGGCTGCCGACCATCGTCGCCACCTTCCCCGTCAACCTCAGCAGTATCTCATTTGACCCGACGGTGCAGAACGACCTCACTCCTTTTGCTTTAGCTTGGTACAACTACCCGTTGTCCAACGGCCAACCGTTGTTGCTCGTTGGCGTCACCGACACAGCGCGGCGCGGCGTTACAGTCAGTGGCGGGGTGGAAGAAACGCCCCGCATGGCGGGGGCGAACTTCGTAGTATCGCCGCGAGCCTACGTCCTGATGTTCAACCCGGTTGTGCAGTCGTGGTACGGCCAATTCGCGGCCTTGGATCTGGGCAACGATCCGGCTTTCGCCAACCGGCACGCGGGTTCCAACTTTGCGAATTGGTCATGGACAAATACACAGACACCCTACGTGGTGCGTGGGTGGAATCCCTGGCGCAACCAACTCAAGAATATTGCGGGCAACGGCTACGATATGCACTATCCGCAGCCGCTGCTCACCACCATTGAATTTGTACGTGACACGGCCCCCACGGCGGGGCAACCAGAACCGCGTAGCCTGCTGCTTCTGGGTCTCCGCGACCGCACGGGCGACATGGCCTTCAATGGCGGGCTGGCGGTTCCTGCGGGCGAACGCATCGCCATTGCCCAGGGCGACACGGTTGTGCTGCGTTGGAACGGCGGCGGTTATACCACTGTCGCGGGCGATTACTACGACGACAACACGCTGTCAGTGCCGGGATCAACGCCAAACGCGCATATTGAAAACCACCAAGGCGCACTGGCTCGCCTCCCTGGTTTGGGGACAAGTGTGGGCAGTGCGGGCGACACACTGGTGGCGACCACCTTGGGCGGCCAAAGCAGCCACGGTCTCCGCACTTGGGCGAACAACGCGGGAGTCGGAGGGGCAGGCGCGTACGCCAACCTCATTAGCACGGCAGATCACGCGGCGACGAAGGCGAGCAATCTGGGTGATGTGGAAGTGCTGTGCAGTTACGCGCTTGTCGGCGGGCGGGTGTGGAATGACGGCCAAGCTGACGGCATCCAGAATGGGGCCGACGCTGGCCTCGCCGGGGTGACGCTGGAAGTGTTCACGGGCGACCCGCTCACTGCCCCGGCACTGGCGACGGCGACGACCGACGCGCAGGGGCGCTACCTCTTCGCACTGCCCCCGAACCGCAACCTCAATCTGCGCCTGAGTGCCGCGAGCCGCACGACGCTGGGGAGCCAGGGCTACCGCTTTACCCCGGTGAATGCGGCGGGGAGCAGCGAAACCACTGATAGTGACGTGGCTCCGTTCTGGGGCTACATGGAATTCAGCCGTAGCGGCCCGCCCGGCACCACGGGTGTCGCGCTTACGGCCCCTTGGCGAACAAGCGATGGGCGTTCCTACGACCTCGGGCTGACGAAAGTGCCCGCCACCGGGCAGATCGGCGACCGGGTGTGGCGCGACTCGAACGGCAACGGCGTGCAAGAAGCGGGCGAACCGGGAGTGGCGGGCGTTACGGTGCGCCTCGAAGGCGTGGCGACGGCAGCTACCTTGGGCGGGCCAATCAACCGCAGCACGACAACCGACGCGAGCGGCACCTACGCCTTTACCGCGCTGCCCGCCGGGCGCTACCGGGTGAACTTCAGCGTCCCGCCAGGCCAACAGGCGACGCGCAAAGATCAGGGCGGCAACGACGCTTTGGATAGCGACGCCGACGCCGCCTCGGGGTACGCCACCAGTTTCTTTGACCTTGCCGATGGGCAGATTCAGCCGCAGTGGGATTTCGGCCTGACCGGGGGCGACGTAGCCATCACCAAAACTGGCCCGGCTACGGCGGCGGCGGATCTGAGCTTCACCTACACCTTGGTGGCGCGCAATCTCACCGGGAATGCGGCCAACACAGTCATTGTCGCTGACACGTTGCCCGCCAAGCTCACCTTTGTGAGCGCGAACCCCGCGCCGACGAGCCGCGTGGGGCAAACGCTCACCTGGAATCTGGGGGTGCTGGCGGGCAATGCCAGCCGGTCAATTAACGTGACGGTGCAACCGCTCAGCACGAGCATCACGCCGCCCGCGACGACGACGCTTGTGCAGAATTGTGCGAGCATCACCAGCGCGGAGCCGGACAGCAATCTGGCGAATAACAGCGCCTGCGCCAACACGACGCTTCAGCGCATTACCGACGTGACGATCAGCAAGACTGGCCCGCTTACGGCGGTGGCGAACCAGAGCTTCAGCTATGCGCTGACGGTGCGAAACCAGACGGCGAGCCTCGCCTTGGCGGTGGTGGTGAGTGACCCGCTGCCCGCTGGACTGGTCTATGTTTCGGCGAGTCCTGCCCCGACGAGTGTGGCGGGGCAAACGCTCAGTTGGAGTCTGGGGACGTTGGCGGGCAACGCCAACCGGACGATCACCGTTAATGTGCGGGCACCCGTCACTTTCACGCCGCCAACTGCGGTGACGCAACGGCTCACCAATTGCGCGAGTGTGACGACCGCCACGACCGACAGCAACTTAACGAACAATAGTGCGTGCGCGACGACCGATTTCCAACGGCCCGAAGTGAGTCTGGTCAAGAGTGCGCCCGCCACCGCACTGGTAGGCGACGAACTGACCTACACGCTGGTCTACGCGAACCGGGGCAGCCTCGCCGCCAGCAA
>CAIRDL010000724.1 GCA_903877345.1 uncultured Oscillochloris sp.
AAGAGGAGTTCGCGATGCAACCGCGTCTCACGCGTAGCACCAGCGAGACGATGGTGGCGGGGATCTGCGGCGGGCTCGCCCAGTATTTTAGCCTTGACCCCGTGATTGTCAGACTGATCTTTGTGCTCGTCACCCTCACCAGCGGCTTCGGGGTACCAGTCTATATCGTCTTGTGGATCATTATGCCGAAGGGCAACCAACCCATTCAAGGCCAACAGCACTCAGCACAGAGCGCCAAGCCACGCAGCCAAGCGGCGACGCACCTCGAGCGTGAGGTGCTAGTGGGTCAGCGTCCAGGCCAAGTGCAACCGCGCAACGGAGGCTTTGCGGGGATGCCGCCGACCCCGCCTGTTTACCGCTTCGACCTACTCACCGGCGAGCCGCTAAGCCCTGACAGCCCCCAAACGCCAACGCTGACCCCGTCGCCGGTAGTCCAGCCAGACCAAGCAACCCAGCCGGTACCGCAGCGGGTACGCAACTGGAATACCCTGGGTCTTATCCTGATCAGCGTCGGTGCCCTCGTCCTGCTTGAGCATCTCGGGATCAACATGTCGCCGGTCTTTTCGACGCTATTAGTTGTGGCGGGCGTGATCCTGATCCGCCGCAAGCGCTGAGCGTTGCCCACGCCGCTTGTTTGGGTCGAAAAACCCGGTCTTGCTCGCCTGCCCGTCCCGCAGCTTCAGCCCAAAGCGGTACTTGCAAAACGCACATCTTTGCGGTATACTCTTCGTACAGGTGTTCGATGTCTGCTCTTGAGGCAGCAAACACCGTCCGTCTCTCCTTTCTATTCTTGGGAGCCGTCACGCCTCCCAAGCGCACTCTGAGGCTTACAATGCTAGATTCAGCCGTAAAAACCATCGAGACAGGGATGCTTGCCCGACGAATGATCGAACTAGCGGAAGATAAACAGGCTCACGAAATCGTGCTCCTTGACATTCGCACCCAAAGTACCATCGCCGATTATTTTGTGATCTGCTCCGCCGACAATGATCGCCAGATTAAAGCTATTGTTGACCATATTGACTTCAAAGTGCATCAAGAATTCGGGGTCGTGGGGCGTAGCGAAGGCTCATCCGAAACGGGTTGGATCGTACTCGACTATGGCGACATTGTCGCGCATGTCTTCAGTGCAGCCCAGCGTGACTACTATCGCCTTGAACGGCTCTGGAGTAAGATCCCGCCGGTTGTGGTCGTCCAATGACCGTAACAAGGGTCACGTCAACCTCGTGAGCTGGACAAGCGATGCGCCAACCGTATCCTGAAGCCCCCTGCTACGCGTACAAAGCCCGTTGAAGCAGGTTTAGGAACCCGCTTCAGCCCCTCCTTCGCGGGAGGCTTTGACGAGCGGGGGGCGTTCTGCTACAATCGCCCGGCATTTTCGGCCTGCGGAGAACCCGTCCTTCATGGAACAAGAGATTGATTTACGCCCATACCTTCAGGCAATATTCCGCCAGTGGTGGCTGATTGTGGCTTCTATGGTTGTCCTGGGTGTGGTGGCTGCTGTGTGGACAACCTCATCACCGCGTCAGGCCCAGGCTCGCGGCGATCTGCTCCTCGTCGCCCAGAGTACCCAACTCTCGCTTGACCCACGCTTCACTGAACGCGACTCCTCAATGCTCACCAACGCGGTGAACCAACGACAAGCTCTGCTTGACCTTGCATCAAGCTCGGCACTCGAGGCCCGCGTTGCCCAAGCTCTTGGCCTGAGTTCGTATCATGACGGCGAGCTGTTGGCGAAGATAAAGGTAACCGCCACCAGTGACCTCCTTCGGATCGGTGCAACTGCCGCCACCGATGAAGAGGCACTCCGTCTGGCTGAAACCTGGACCCATAGCTACGAAGCGCTCGTCAATGAATTGTACAGCGGCACTGGCGCGGCAACCCAGTCCCTTGAGATCCAACTGACCAGCGCGCAACAGCGCTATGACGAGATTCAGACGGCACTCACCGCTTTTTATGCGACTGGCGAGTTGGTGCAGGCGAATCAGCAAGTCAAGCGCCTTGAGGGTCTGCTGCAAGGCGGTACCGATGCTCAGATCCGTCTGTATAATGGCTACCTTGTCCGCGCCCAAGATCTGAACCTGATTCTTGAAGATGCCCGTGCCCTCCAGGCCCAGAACGAGACCGGGGTTGCGCCCGATCTCGCCGCCAGCCTCACGGCGCTGGTGGTGCGGACGCGCCTCGCCGGTGGTGGACTACCAGTGCAACTCAACTTCGGCAGCGCTGAGAGTTTCGCGCAGGGGCAGGCCACGACCACCGACCTCACTCGTTTCCTGACGGTGCTCGCGGGTCAGCGTGACCGGATGGTCGCCCAAGCCAATACCCTCGCCCATGATCTCGCCGCTGGTGATGGCAGTGCTGTAGGGCTGCCGCCCGACCTTCGTGCTCGCTATGAGGCAGACCTCGCTACCGCCCGTGGAGCTTTAGCACGGGCTACCGGCAATGAGTCCGCCCTGCTCCAGCGCCGCGAAGTGGCGCTCTCCTCACTCAAGGTTCTCCAGTCCAAGCGCGATGAGGGTCAGATCGCCCAAGCCGCCTCTGCTGTCAGTGTGCGCTTCGTTGGCGTCGCCACAGTTGCTGCTAAATCATTAGCTTCCTCGCTAGGGCTGAACTTAGTGGTTGCTGCGCTGATCGGCTTTTTCCTTGCTACAGGCTGGATCGTTGGACGCGAATTCGTGCGCCATCTCAGTTCAGGTAGGGAACCGGCTGGGTCGGCGTCGCCCCCCCGCGACTGATACGTTCCGCCTGAAAGCGGAAGTCTTGCCTAACACTAGAGCTTTCAGATTCACCACAAAGGCACAAAGGCACGAAGCTGCTAAACATGGATACTTAGCCTTTGTGTCTTTGTGTCTTTGTGGTGTATGAACAATCTCATTGGCGTGCTAAACCGTAAAGTAGCCACGAATCTTGTCTAAACTGATCTGAAACCTTATCTAAAGGCATCTATGCACCGCCCGCTACTTTCGGTGATTATGCCCTGTTACAACGAGGCGACTACCCTCCCTCAAATCCTCGAACGGGTCGCTGCGGTGAAACTCGACAAAGAGATCATCGCGGTTGATGACCACTCGACCGACGCAACCCTCGCTGTACTTCAGGCCCAAGCCCAACTGAATCCGGCCCTGAAAGTGATTAGCCACCCGACCAATCGGGGCAAAGGTGCGGCGGTGCGGAGCGGTTTGGCGCACGCACGCGGCCAGATTACGATGATTCAGGATGCCGACCTCGAGTATGATCCCGATGATTACTATGCGCTGATCAAGCCAATCGTTGATGGGCGCGTCAACGTGGTCTACGGCAGCCGCTTTTTGGGTTCGCACACCGGGATGTATTTCTGGAACGCCTTGGGCAATAAGGGGCTGACCTTCCTGACGAATTTCCTCTTCAATTGTTGGATCTCCGATATGGAGACGTGTTACAAGGTGATGCCCACCGCAATTCTGCGGAGCCTCAACCTCGAAAGCCATGACTTCCGACTTGAGCCTGAGATCACAGCGAAGGTACTCAGACGCGGCCACCGCATTCTGGAGGTACCAATCAGCTATATCGGGCGCACCTACGAGGAAGGAAAAAAAATGAAGGCGAGCCAGGGCTTCTACGCGATTGCCGCCCTGCTGCGCTACCGCTTCGGCGAATGAGGGTGCTGAACCGGGTGACGCGGCCGGTGATCGCCATACAGGCGCTTGTTCTGTGCTAGGATTGAAAGACCTTTGGTTGTGCAACGAGGCATCGCGGGGGCTGAGCGAACCCCCAGCGGTGTCTATTTTTTTGCGGTTCAAACGCGGAGGAGTGAGCGGTGCGTGTCGCAATGCTGAGCGTCCATAGCAGTCCGTTGGCGAAACTGGGCGGGAAAGAAGCTGGTGGGATGAATGTCTATGTGCGCGAACTGGCCCGCGAACTGGGTACCCGTGGCGTCCCCGTGGATATTTTTACCCGCAGTCAGGAACGTGGCGCAGCGACGATTGAACGGTTGGCCTATGGGGTGCGCGTAGTTAATCTGCATACCGGCCCCGCCGCACCTTACGATAAGAATTGGGTGCTCACCTACCTGCCCGAGTTCGTTAGCCGGGTGCGCTGTTTTGCCGATGGCGAGGATTTGGCCTACGATGTCATTCACAGTCACTACTGGCTTTCTGGCGAAGCGGCCCTGCACCTGCGCCAGAGTTGGGGCGTGCCGGTGGTGCATATGTTCCACACGCTCGGTGCGATGAAGAACCGCGTCGCCCGGAGTAACGACGAGACCGAGAGTGGGCGGCGCATTGCCCTCGAACGCCGCTTGTTGCACGAGGTAGATGCCGTCGTAGCCGCCACACCCCTCGACCGCGCCCAGATGGTTTGGCACTATGGGGCTGATGCCGAACGCATCCGGGTGGTGCCTTGCGGGGTTGACCTGCGACGGTTCCAGCCCCAACTACAGACGACGGCCCGCACACGGTTGGGCCTTGCTGCCGACGAGTGTCTGCTTATCTGCGTTGGCCGGATGGAGCCGCTGAAGGGGATGGACGCTTTGGTGCGCGCCCTAGCACTGTTGCGTCAGCGCGAACGCTCTTGGGCCCAACGGCTGCGCGTGCTGTTGGTAGGTGGCGAAGACGAAGGGCACCCGCAGCATTGGAATGCCGAGCAGCGCCGTCTTGATGCGCTACGTCACAGCTTGGGTGTCGCTGACCGGGTAAGCTTTTTGGGTGCCCAGCCCCAGGCGTTGCTGCCGGCCTATTTCGCTGCTGCCGACGTGGTGGCGGTGCCTTCACACTACGAGTCGTTTGGGATGGTCGCACTCGAAGCCCTGGCAACTGGGGCCGCCGTGGTCGCTGGAAACGCAGGCGGTCTGGCCCTGACCATTGAGGATGGGCGCAGTGGCCTGCTCTTTCCGCCCGACGACCATGTGGCGCTTGCTGCACAGATCGAGCGCCTCCTTGAGCATCCGAACGAGATGACGGCCTTGCGGGCAGCGGCGCATCGCCGCGCCGCCGAGTATGGCTGGCCGAGGATCGCCCGTCGCATCGCGGCTCTTTACGAGGGGCTTGTGGCCGACCGGCATGCCGCCCGGGTTGCCCGACGGCCTGTGGCTCAGGTGTCGTAGGGCCGGGCTTACGTAACAATGGGGGACGGTCTTGTTGTCAAACAGGCACAGAGTCGCTTGGCCGAAGGGTCGGGGATGCCCTAGCATTGTATATATGCAATTGGAAAGCCGAACAAGGGGCGGCGCAGGCACTCCGGCACTAAGCGCTTTTTTGCGCTTTAGAGAGCAGAATTGGCGCTAGGAACCCTTGCTTGACAAGGCTATTGTGGCGTATTATACTTGCCCCTGAACACCGTAGCTTTTATCTTTCTTGCAACAATCGCCGCCCTGCTCTCCACGTCGTGTGCAGGCTTCCGGCCTGCCCGCCCGCGAGCTGTCTGGAAGTCAGTACCCCAGGGCGGAGGCTCCTGGGCTTGAGCTTCGGTTCAAGCCGGTACCGACCAGTCTCAGCCACCAACCCTCGGGTTGACGGGGCTCTGCTATCGGCAAGCGTTCAAGACCTACCGGCGGGTGCGTTGCCAGCCTGCTGCTCTAGAACCCGGACATCATGCTGCGGTGCGGGAAGCCGCGCAGGTGTTCTTGGGAAAGTACTGACCGATAACATTGACGAGACGAACCTTACCCGCGCAAGCGGAGTGCCCGTACGGGCAACAGGTCTGACAGTCTTCCTGGGCCTTACGGCCAAAAAGACCGTCACCGAGCCGCTCAAGCGGGTGTTTCCTCCCACGGCTAAAGCTCGTGGTTTTCCACACCTGAAGGATTTTCCTATGAGTGCTACCACGACCAAGGATCCGCGTTTTCCCGATCTGAGCTTTACGGTATTACCGGAGGCTCGTTCCTCGCGCGTGGCAGGTGGGCGTTCCATCGCCGAGTTGGAGCCTGAGTACAAGATTAAGGGCCGCACGACGTTCAGTAGCCTCTTCAAGTACGATCCCTTTGATTTTTGGGTGGGGCCATTCTACGTTGGTTTCTGGGGTTTTATCTCGGTACTCGGCATCATCTTTGGTACCTTCTTTTACCTCTACGGGGTGGTGCTGCTTGGGCCGTATTCCTACCCGCAGAACTTCTTCGCTGGACGCATTGACCCGCCGCCGATTGCGAACGGCCTGGCGCTCGCTAGTCCTGGCAGCCCCGGTTTCATTTGGCAGATGACCGTGCTCTTTGCGACGACGGCCTTCTTCGGCTGGTTTATGCGGCAGGTTGACATCAGCATGAAGCTCAATATGGGCTACCACATTGCGGTGGCCTATGGTGTGGTCTTTTCTGCTTGGTGTACACTCCAGATCATCCGCCCCATCGCAATGGGCCAGTGGCACGAGGGGTTCGTCCTCGGCGTGCTGCCCCACCTCGACTGGATTTCCAACTTCGGCTACAGCTTCAACAATTTCTTCTACAACCCCTTCCACGCGATTGGCATCGCGGGGCTCTTCGGCTCAACGTGGCTCCTCGCCGCGCACGGTTCTCTGGTGCTGAGTGCCGCCCAGTATCGCGGCCCAGAGGGGGGTCGGATTGAGGATGACTTCTTCCGTGATGTCCAGTACTACTCTGTCGGCGAGGCCGGGATCCACCGCCTAGGCTTCCTCTTCGCCTGCGGCGGCGTCCTTTCCGCCGACCTCTGCATCCTCCTGTCGGGCTGGGTCGTGAAGGACTGGGTGAGTTTCTGGAACTTCTGGAATGTGCTGCCGTGGTGGAGCGGGATGTAGGCTGAAGCCCTGGAGGAGCATCGCATGGCTACGATTAAGACGGCTACTACGACCCCTGTTGATCTTGAACTGGGCGGAGCCCGTACCGAAGGGCGCATGGGCAAGGCCATTGAACTGCCCATCCTCGGTAACCTTGGGTTCGACACGACGTTTGGGCCATTCTACTTGGGTTTCTGGAATGCGCTGGCCTATTTCAGCGGGGGGATGTTCACGTTTATCTGGCTGACCGTGATGGCCTCCCAGGTGAACTATAGCCCCATCGCTTTCGCCAAGTACTTTTTCGTCCTCGAAATTGACCCGCCATCGTCGCAT
>CAIRDL010000725.1 GCA_903877345.1 uncultured Oscillochloris sp.
GCTCATTCGCTTGGAAGGCGATGCGATCCCCGCAGCTTTGGCACACAAAATGTCTATGCACCAATTCGGCCTCTCGGAACTCTTGGCCGTCGGGCGACTGCAGGGCATTTTGCCGCAGCGTATGGTGCTCTGGGGCATGGTGCCGACGGTGATGGAGCCTGGACTTGATTTAACTGAAGCAGTCGCCGCCAGTCTCACGAGTTTGGTGGAAGCGGTCGTCAGCGAATTGGCCTCGTGGGGTGTGCCGCCGGTGCTGAAGGGCTTGACGGCTGACGGCTGATCCCTGATCCCTGATCCCTGATCCCTGATCCCCCATCCCCCATCCCCCATCCCCCATCCCCCATCCCCCAAACCTATGCACGAACTAGCGGTTACAGAAGGCGTGCTGAAGGTTGCCATCGGCGCGGCGGGCGGACGACGCATTACGGCGATTGATTTGGTGCTTGGCGCAATCAACACCATCGTGGACGACTCCGTGCAGTTTTATTTCGACGCCCTGAGTGCCGGCACCCTCGCTGAGGGTGCCGTGCTGCGCTTCCGGCGCGTGCCTGCCACCGCACTTTGTCTCGACTGTGGGGCCACAATGGAAGTGGCCCCGCCCCTGCCCGACCACTGCACGCACTGCGCGTCACGCTATCTTCACGTCAGCGGCGGCAATGAGTTTTTGATTGAGAGTATTGAGGTTGAGGACGATGAAAATCCAGGTCATCCAGGCGATTCTGAGCGACAATGATGCCGTGGCGACCGAGAATCGGGCGCTGCTCGACGCCGCCGGGGTCATCGGTGTAAACCTTATGGCTTCGCCGGGGGCGGGCAAGACGAGTCTCATCTTGGCGACGGCAGCGCGTTTGCCCGCCAATGTAAGCCTGGGCGTGATTGAGGGCGATTTGGCTTCGTCCATTGACGCCGAGACGATTGCCGCCAATGGTTTGCCCGTGGTGCAGATCAACACCGGCGGCGGTTGTCACCTCGATGCGCCGATGATCCGCACCGCGTTGCCCCGCTTGCCCTTGGCCTCCTTGCGACTGCTCATGGTGGAGAATGTCGGCAACTTGGTCTGTCCGGCGAACTTTCAGCTTGGCACCCATGTAAATGTGGTCGTCGCCAGCGCCCCGGAGGGCCACGATAAGCCTTTTAAGTATCCTGGCATGTTTGCCGCCGCGAACATCGTGTTGCTTAACAAAGCCGAACTGTGTCCCATCTTTGATTTCGATGTAGCAAGCTTCACCGCCGGGGTACGAATGGTCAACCCCAACGCGCCCGTCATCCCCGTGTCCTGTCGCACCGGCGCGGGTCTCGAGGCTTGGCTCACCTGGTTGCTCGCCCAATGTGCCTGAGTGACGCGCTCTGGCGGTTACGCTTCGCCATCAACGGGGCAGTGCAAGGCGTCGGGTTTCGGCCCTTCGTCTATCGCCTCGCTATTGAGATGTGTTTGGCCGGTTGGGTGAATAACGGAGCCGCCGGGGTTGTTATTGAGGTCGAAGGCACTCGTGAGCAACTCGAACGCTTCAGGACGCGGCTTGAACACGAACATCCGCCGGTCGCTCGGCTCACCAGCGTTACCTCCACTTGGCTGACTCCGCTCGGCTTCCAGGGTTTTACCATTACCCACAGTGATGCGGGTGGCCCCAAATCAGTCCAGGTGCTGCCCGATCTTGCCACCTGCCCCCAATGTCGTGCCGAACTGCTCGATCCCACCGACCGGCGCTTCCGCTATCCCTTCATCAACTGCACCAACTGTGGCCCGCGCTTCACCATTGTGGTGGCGCTGCCGTATGATCGGCCAAACACCACTATGGCCGACTTTGCGCTGTGTCCGCACTGCCGCGCAGAGTATGAACAGCCGCTTGACCGGCGCTTCCACGCGCAGCCGAACGCTTGCCCCGTATGTGGGCCGCACCTCGAACTTACCGCGACCGGCGAACGGTCTGTTGCGCCATTGCAGGGCGAAGCCGCGCTCCAAGCTGCCATCCAGGCGCTTCGTGGGGGCCAAATCGTCGCGGTGAAAGGCTTAGGCGGGTTCCACCTCATCTGCGACGCCCGTGACGAAACGGTTGTGGCCCGCCTGCGTTCGCGCAAAGGTCGCCCGCGCAAACCCTTCGCCCTGTTGGTACGCGATCTGGCGATGGCCGCGACGTTGTGCGATCTCCCCCAAACCGCTGCCGACCTGCTCAGCGCGCCCGAAGCCCCAATAGTGCTTCTTCAACAACACGCGCCGTCAACCATCAGCGTTGCCGTAAACGTCGCGCCCGACAACCCAACCCTGGGCCTGATGCTTCCGGCAACACCGCTGCACACGCTGTTGCTTGAGGCACTGGACTGTCCTTTGGTGGCGACGAGCGGCAACCGTAGTGACGAACCAATCTGTCTTGAGGCGGACGAAGCACAAGCGCGGCTTGGCGACATTGCCGATCTGGTGCTGAGCCACAACCGCCCCATCGCCCGCCACGCCGACGATAGCATCGCGGTCATTCTGCATGGCGAACCGCGTTTGTGGCGGCGTGCCCGTGGCTACGCGCCCGCGCCGGTGCTGTTGCGTCACGCCATGCCGTGCATTCTTGGTCTCGGTGCCCAAATGAAGAGCACGGTCGCCCTAAGCATCGGGCACCAAGTCTTGCTCAGCCAACACATCGGCGACCTCGATGCCATCGAGAGTCAAGCCGCATTCGCCCGTGTCGTCGCCGATCTCACCCGCCTGTACGAAGCCACGCCGGTCGCCATCGCCCACGACATGCATCCCGACTATTACACGACCGCCTTTGCGAAGGAATTTAGCCACACCAATGCCGTCCAGGGTTGGCCCATTCAACATCACCACGCCCAC
>CAIRDL010000726.1 GCA_903877345.1 uncultured Oscillochloris sp.
CATCGGTCGTGTCCACTCGTCTAGCTTAGGGCGCACCCGTGCGGATATAGCCCCCAGCGCGTGCGGAGATTTCCGCACCGGGGTGGGTGAAGCTTCCGCACGACCTTTGGCGCATCTCCGCAGCCTTCCGTAGTCTACTACACACAGGGAAAGCGCCACGAACTACGGAGGGATGCGATGAACAGCCTCATCATTAGCGGAATGGTCGTTGCGGTGATTTTCGTCGTCATCAAGGGCATGGTCACGTCCCAGGCTCCCGCACCGTCAATCATCTACGTGCAGGCTGCGCCCACCGACGTGGCGAGTGGCGCGGGCTGCTTGCCGCTCATCCTCCTGATCGGCATCATTGTGTTTGTGATCAACTTCAGGTAGCCCATCCACCGCCGTCAGCCAGAAATCACAGCTTCACAGATTTGTGAAGCTCATGCTATAATCGGCACGACGTTCGATGAATACGCGTGAAGGTAGCGGATGCACGATCACCTGCCCCTCAAAGACGCCGCCCAACAGTTTGGCGTCAAGCTGGATCGGCTCCGGCGGGCCGCCTGGGATGGGCGATTGGCAGCGCGGCGCGTTGGCAACCAATGGCTTGTCGCACCTGCCGAGGTGCTGCGCTTCCTCCGCGATCATGGCCGACGCACAGAGCCACACCTAGGTACTGCGGGACAGAGAGAAACGGTTATGGCCCGCATCATTGCCGTCGCGGTGCCCAAGGGCGGCACCGGGAAGACCACCACCACCCTCAACTTGGGGGCCGCCCTGGCGGAACAGGGCCAACGGGTTCTGTTGATTGACTTCGACCCTCAGGGCAACCTCACCCAGGCGTTGGGCCTGCGACCGAGCGACCTGGAGCACACCGCCTACACGGCGATCAAATCCTTCCTCACCTGTTTCGAGCCACAGCTCGCGTTGGCGATCCGCCCTACGGGGATCGGTGTTGATCTAGTACCGACGAGCGCACGACTCAACCTCGCCAACGATGAATTGGCGGTGGCAATCCAGCGCGAATTCGTACTCCAGAAGTTGCTGGCCCCCCTTGCGGCCCACTACGACTTCATCCTCATTGACACGCTGCCCTACCTTGGGGTCTTGGTGCTCAACGCCCTCGTAGCCGCCCAGGAAGTTCTGATTCCCCTCCAGGCCGAGTATCTCGCCACCGAGTCGGTGGCGCTGATGCTGGATCAGATCCAGTTGATGCGGCGCTCGGGCCTCAACGCTGGTCTGAGCGTCTTAGGCATCCTGCTAACGATGGTCGATCAGCGCACGATCATCCACCGGGAGGCGGTTGAGTACACCCGGAAGGTGTTCGGCGGTCAAGTGCCGATTTTTCCAACGATGGTCAAGCGCTCAGTGCGTTTCCCCGAATCGCAGGCGAGCCACCAGTCCATCCTGACCTACGACCCGGATGGCGACGGCGCACGGGCCTACCGCGCGCTCGCGGCGGAGGTGCTGCGTGGCACGACGTAAAGGCTTTTTCGCCACGGAGACCCGGCTCGAAGACACCCAAGCCCGCGAACGTGATCTGGCAGCCTTGGTAGCGGCACGCCGCACCGTGGTGCAAGAGATCGGCATCGAGCGCATCGAGCCCAACCCCTTCCAGGCCCGCCAAGCCTTTACGGATCTGGAGGAACTGGCCCAAGCGATCCGTGCCCACGGCTTCACCACGCGCCTGCGGGTTCGCCCACACCCTACCCAAGTGAACACCTTCCAGTTAGTCTACGGTGAACGGCGGTTGCGGGCGGCGCGGCTGGCTGGGCTTCCTACCGTGCCCTGCGAAATCGCTGATCACAGTGACGACGACCTCATCGAGATCGGACTAGCCGAAAATATTCAGCGCCGCGACCTGGAGCCGTTGGAAGAGGCCCAGGCGTTCCTGACGTTCATCGAGCAGCGAGGCTACAGCGTGCGA
>CAIRDL010000727.1 GCA_903877345.1 uncultured Oscillochloris sp.
ACCTCCTTCCTTTTCGCTGGCACGCTGCTCCTCGTGAGTTTCTACCTCGCGGTGAGTCTACTCCAACAACAAGCCGCCGGGAAACTCGAACGGCGGCTGATCATTGAGTATGGGTTGTTGGGCGGTGGCCTCTTTGCTGCCATTGTCTTTATGACTCTGATGCGCTGATGCGTAATGCGTGATGCGTAATGCGTGAGGCGTGAGGCGTGAGGCGTGAGGCGTGAGGCGTGAGGCGTAATGCGTGAGGCGTGAGGCGTGAGGCGTGAGGCGTGAGGCGTGAGGCCCGGTCACGGATCACGCATCACGGATCACGGATCATTCCGCATCCTCAAATCTGCAATCTGTCAAGGCCCAATGCGGTGCCGGGCCAACCGCAGCCCCACGTCTTGGTAGAAGGCGTCAGGCGCGAAAGCTTCACGCAGGGCCGTGCGGAGATCGAGCGCGTCGTTGTCCCAGGAACCCCCGCGCACCGTATAGCCGTGCGGCGCTGGTGTGAATGCGTCCTCACGACCATCCTGCGGATCATACGGATAAGGGCGGTAGGCGTTCCGCGTCCATTCCCAAACATTGCCCGCCATGTCGAGCAAGCCCAAGTCCGGCGTGGCCCCCGCAGGGAAGCAACCGACCGCCGTGGGGCCAGCGCTCACCGCAAAATAGTTCGCCCGCTCGGCGTCCGGCTCATCTGCACCCCACGGGTAGACGCGGCGTTCGGTGCCACGGGCGGCATATTCCCACTCCGCCTCGCTTGGCAGACCGTAGACCCACCCGTCTTGCAGGTGCTGCGTCAGCCAAGCCGCGAATGCCTGGGCCTCGTACCAATTCACCCCGACGACCGGATGGTTTGGGCGAGCCAGCCCGAAGCGGGGATCAGTCCAGAACGCAGGTTGCTGCTTCTGCGTGCGGCGCTGCAGGAGGTCGGGCGGCGTCGCATCATCACGCTGGAGCCATGCCTGGGCCGCTGTAGGCCACCACGGGGCGGCGGGGTCGTAACCGCCAGCGTCAATGAACCGCCGATACTGCGCGTTCGTCACCGGGTAGCGGGCCAGTTCAAACGCAGCGATGGTCAGCGCCTGGTCGTTCCGCTCGTGCGCGGGCCAGCTTAGCGCCTGCTTGGCCGTCGCCAAATCGCCCAATTTGCGATAGTACGCTGCATAGGCTTGTCCAGTCGCCGCAACCTCGGCTTCGCTACTCCCGACGACCAGTGATCCGGCGGGCAACGCCACCATTGCTGGCGGCAGTGTAACCACACCAAGGCGCGGGTCGCCCACCTGACCGGCCAATTCTGCCGCGTGGCGGCGTTCGGCGAGGGGCACCGCCGGGGTTGCGATCAGTTGGGCGACAAGCATAGCCGCCGTACCATCCTGAGGATGCTGCTGGAGCAGCGCGGCCAAATCGTTAAGCGCCACGGTGTACTCTCCGGCGCTGATCGCGGCGATGGCCGCAACCAAGCGCATGTGGGGCGAAGGCGCGGAGCCAATCCGCACCGTTGGCCCGGTGACGGGCCGCACCGGCGGGGGTGGTACCGTACCCGGTGGGTAGAGCATCGCCAACGCAGGCGGGATACAGAGGCTGATGGGCGTCCCGCTTGCCTCCTGGGGACTGAGCAACGCGCCTTTGAAACTTGCCACGTCGGGGTGGCGATCTTGCTGCCGCAGACTCATCGCCTGCACCACCGTCACGACGACGTGCGGCGAAAGGTCGGGGTTCAGCCAATGCGGCGGCGGCAGCGGGTCAGCCTCCCGCGCCACCCGCGTCGTGGCGGGCAACGGCTCGTGCCCCGTCAACAGGTGATAGAGCGTCGCCCCAAGACTGTAAAGGTCGCTGCGCGGATCGGTGTGGTGCCC
>CAIRDL010000728.1 GCA_903877345.1 uncultured Oscillochloris sp.
ACTTGGGACAAGAGCAAAAAGCAGTTCACCGTTAGCGCGACGGCGACACCCGCATTGACCGATCTGCTCACCCAGTTTGCCGCCCAACCATTGGCGACGATCAATACGCCCCGCGAATTGGCCGCTCGTTTGGCCCAAGCGGCGCGCTGGTTGTACGACGTGATTAGTGCGGTGCTTCTGGCACAGGGCGAAACGGGCGCTTTGCCCCAACAGTTCAAGGCGTTTCAGCAAACGTTGTTGCCCACCCTCACCGCCGAGGCGTTTGCCGATATGTACGCCCAGACGATTGTCTATGGGCTTTTTGCCGCACGGGTGGCCGTGCCAGAAAAACAAGCCTTTAGTCGGCTCGATGCCGCCCTGGCGATCCCCAAGACTAATCCGTTTCTGCGTAAACTTTTTCAGGAGATTGCTGGCTACGATCTCGATGAGCGCATTGCCTGGTTGGTTGATGATTGTGCCAATCTCTTGGCGCATACCGACATTGGCGCGGTGCTCAAGGATTTTGGCAAGGTGACTCAACAGACCGATCCGGTTGTCCATTTCTACGAGACGTTTCTGGCGGCGTACAATCCTGCTTTGCGCGAAACTCGTGGCGTCTATTACACGCCGGAGCCGGTCGTGAGCTATATGGTGCGTTCGGTTGATTATCTGTTGCAGACGCACTTCGCCAAGCCAATGGGCCTCGCCGACGACCACACGGTTCTGCTCGATCCGGCGACGGGAACGGGGACATTTCTCGCGGCGGTGATCCAGCATATTTACGCGACCATCAGCGCGCAGGGGTTGGCGGGCACCTGGAATGATTATGTCGCAACCAAGCTGTTGCCGCGCCTCTTTGGCTTTGAGTTGCTGATGGCTCCGTATACGATGGCCCATTTGAAGGTGGGGTTGCTGTTGCAGCACTTGGGGTATCAGTTTGAGAGCAATGAACGCCTGGGCATTTATCTCACCAATGCGTTGGAAGGTGCGCCCACGTTGCAAGTGCCGTTACCCTTTGCCCAGTACATCGCGCAAGAGGGCCACGCCGCCAATGCGGTGAAACATGCTACCCCGGTGATGGTGGTGCTGGGCAATCCGCCCTACGCAGGCCATAGTGCCAATCAGGGACAGTGGATTATTGATCTGCTGAAGGGCAAACTGCCGGATGGTACGGCGACCGCTTCCTACTACACAGTTGACGGCCAACCCCTTGGCGAACGCAACGCCAAATGGCTGCAAGACGATTACGTGAAGTTCATGCGCCTGGGGCAATGGCGCATCAACCAGACGGGCGAGGGCATTCTGGCCTATATTTGCAATCATGGCTACCTCGACAATCCGACCTTTCGCGGGCTGCGCCAAAGCCTCATGCAAGAGTTTAGTACGATTTACCTGCTCAATTTACACGGCAACAGCAAGAAGAAAGAGCGCACACCCGACGGCGGCGTAGACGAGAATGTCTTTGCGATTCAACAAGGCGTCACCATTGGCTTCTTTCTCAAAACCAAACAACCCACGCCGTTGCGGGTCTATTATGCGGAACTGTGGGGCTTGCGGCAGGGCAAATACGCCACCCTGAGCGCCACAGATGTAGCAACGACCGATTGGCAATTGCTGGAACCTACCGCGCCGTGGTATTTGTTTGTGCCGCAAGCCACTGAGACCGTTGACGAGTACATGCAGGGCTGGAAAATACCCACGATGATGCCAAACAACGTGCTGGGCTTTCAGACGCATCGCGACCACTTTGCGTTGGCTTTCGATGCCGAACAATTGGCCTTGCGGCTGAGCGATTTGCGCGATAGCACCATCAGTGATGCGGCTATTCGCCAAAAATACGCCCTCCAAGACAACAAAGATTGGCAAGTGAACACCGTCCGTGCCCGAATAATGGACAACGCTGCATGGCGTGAAAATCTGATCTCCTGTCTCTATCGCCCGTTTGATTGGCGCTATGGCTATTTTAGCGACACTGTGATGGATCGTCCACGGCATGAGTTGATTGTCAATGTGGCGCATAAACAGAACATCGCGCTGCTTACGTCACGCCAACAAGCAACGGTTGGCTATAGACATTGTTGGGTTGCCGATGCACCCGCCAACGATTGTGTCCTCTCAACCACAAGCCGGGAAGCCAATCAGGTGTTCCCGCTCTATCTTTACCCCGATCCGAAACAACCAAGTTTATTCGACAACCAAGGGACTGGCTCTGATGAACGGCGGCCTAATTTCGCCCAACCGTTCATCGCGCAGGTCGAACAAGCGGTGGCCCTGCGCTTCATCACTGATGGGCGTGGCGATCTCACGGCAACAGTTGGCCCTGAAGACATCTTCCACTACACCTACGCCATGTTGCACTGCCCGACCTATCGCAGCCGCTACGCCGAGTTCCTGAAGATTGACTTCCCGCGCCTGCCCATCACCAGCGACACCGCGCTTTTCACAGCGCTCGTGGCGAAAGGCGCGGAACTGGTTGATCTGCATCTGCTCAGATTACCGGGCAGCGGTGGCGTGGGCGGGAATGGTGGCGCAGCGCTGTTGCTTTCTCCCGGCAAACAAGGGCTCAGTTTCCCGCAAAGTGGTTCTAGCGTCGTCGAGGCCATTGCTTACGTTGCCCCACAGGGGCAAACACCGGGGCGGGTGCTGATCAACCGCACACAATACTTTGCGGGCATCACCCCGGCAACCTGGGCTGCGCAGCTTGGCGGCTACCAACCACTTGCCAAATGGCTAAAAGACCGTAAGGGGCGCAAACTCAGCACTGACGATGTGCTGCACTACATGCGGATGGTTCTCGCCCTGCGGGAGACGCAACGGCTTATGGATGAACTGGCGGCACTGGTGCCCACTTGGCCGTTGCGGTGAAGTTGGGGGGTCAGACCGAGCGAAGCCAGCTTGCGCGTTCGTAGCGCAGGCTTCTCGCCTGCGAACCGGCACTAAACGCGGCTCTAGTAGCCCTATCCAGATCGTAAAGCGGAGTCAAGGCTTTCGCCGGCTGAAGCCTTGACTCCGCTTTACGATTCCAAGCGGCGCTAGGAAGGAATTAGCGGGTGCGAGTCACGAAGTAGAAGTTCTAGGAAGGAATTAGGGAAGCCGATCTTCTTAATCATCCCATCCCGGCACCATGTCACCCTGAGCGCAGCGAAGGGTCCCGGTCGGGATTCTCGTATACTGTAGCTATAACCGTCCCGGGTGGTGGTGAGGTGGACGGGATACTGGCGGCACTGACCGCGAAGCGAAGATTGCACCCCCACCACC
>CAIRDL010000729.1 GCA_903877345.1 uncultured Oscillochloris sp.
ACTTAGGTAGATCATGCGCTTGTGAAAGAAACGCAGCACACCGTAATCTGTGGCGATCAGGGATGTGCCGTGTCGCCGAGGATATAGCCGTGGCGGGGCATGGTGCGTAAGTACATGGGTTTACCGGGATTAGGCTCGATCTTGGCGCGTAGGTTCATCACATGCCAGCGCACCAGCCCCTGATCACGTGAGTCGTGCGGATAATGCCAGACTTGGACGAGTAACTGCTCGCTTGAGAAGACTTGGCCCTGATGGATCAGCATGTGGCGCAACAAGTCGAACTCGGCGGGAGTCAGCAGTACCGCCCGTTCGCCAACCGTGACCTTGTGGGTGCGCGGGTCAAGGCTCAGATCACGATAGGCAAGTTGTGCGGCGAGGGCGACCGTCCCTGGACGCCCTTGCCCACTCCGGCGGAGCAAGGCGCAGATCCGGGCCTTCAACTCGCCAAAATCGAAGGGCTTCACGAGATAATCGTCGGCCCCGTCATTTAGCCCGTTGATACGATCCTCAATTGAACTGCGCTTGGTGAGGAAGAGGATGGGCACTGAGGCTAACTTCTGGTCGCGGCGCAAGGTGTGACAGACTTGGATGCCGTCTACATGGGGCATCACAATGTCGAGAATTACGAGGTCAGGGTGCGATTGGTAAGCTACAGCGATGCCTTCAGCCCCGTTACTGGCGGTCAAGACCTCGTACCCCTCGTCGGCGAGGGCATAGCGAACGGCCCACACAAGATCCTGTTCATCGTCAATTATGAGTATCCGGGTCATGGTGATGGCACTCCATGAATTGGTGGTTCGGTTGCGGGCAACCGTACTGTGAAACTACTGCCCGCGTTGGGCTGACTGTACACTTCGATCTGTCCGCCGTGCTGTTGCACAATGCTGTAGCTGATGGCGAGACCGAGACCGGTGCCTTGGCTGACGGGCCTAGTGGTGAAGAAGGGGTCGAAAATATGGGCCAACACCTCGGGGTTGATGCCACAGCCTTCGTCACGGATGCAGACTTCGACAGTGCTGGCGTCGCTCAGGCGGCTCGTCACTGCGAGGACACCGCCGTCGGGCATGGCTTGACAGGCGTTGAGGATCAGGTTGGTGAAGACTTGCTGGAGGAGGGCTGGATTGCCGATGATGGGCGGAATCAGGGGGTCGAGGACCGTGGTGAAGACAATCTGGTGTTGCCGAATCTGGTGTTCAAGCAGGGTAAAGGTTGCAGTGAGGACTTCGTTGACCTGCACGGCTTGGCGGCCCTCGCGGCCTGGTTGGGCGAACGTCAAGAGGCTGTCAATGATCAGGGCCGCACGTCGGGTGGCGCTGTGGATGCGGGTGAGGCAGGTAGCAACCAACTCAGGATTGTCGGGATGACTCTGGGCCAACTGGGCGCTCGCTGAGATGATCCCGAGGGGGTTGCGGAGCTCGTGGCCGATGCCGCTCGCCATAATGCCCATTGAGGTCATTTTCGCCGCTTGAAAAAGTTGCGACTCAAGGCGGCGCTGTTCGATCAGGTCACGACCTACGGCGACAATGCCGGTGATGGTGCCCAGGTCATTCTGGAGCGGTGAGAAACGCCAAGAGATGGGGATCGTCTGGCCAGTTATGTCGAGCAAGGGGAGTTCGTCAATCTGGCCGGTGTGCGGGGTGGAGAGAAACTGGCGTAGCAAGCTGTCCATCACAGCGCGGTCGCTAGGTGGACAGTAGTCGCTCAGGCGGCGTCCGATGGCCTGGTCGCGACCAAAGCCGGAAATGCGCTCGGCGGCGCGGTTCCAGGTAATAATGCGTCCGTTGATGTCAGCCGAGATCACGAGGTCGCTGGCGGACTCGACAATCCCGACCAAATGGCGTTCGGCGCGGCGCAATTCTTCGCTGAGTTGCTGATGTTTGCGGAACAGGCGCGTGGTCTGTTCAGAGAGATCGGCCCGGTAGAGGGCGCTGGCGGCAATGTCGGTGACGCCGTTAAGGAGGTGCAGTTCGTCGTGAGCGATCACGGTGGGACTAGCCACCCAGAGCACGCCAACCGCACCGCTGTCGAGCATCAGCGGAACGCAGGTTACAGTATGGGCGCGTTCAGCCGAGCCGTTGGCGACGAAATCGAGTGGGCTTGCCTGAGCGTAGCCCAGAAAGGGCGTCCCGCTCCGCAACACCTGCCCACTCATCCCTGCGGTCGCCTCCAAAATAATACCGGTCGTGCGGGCCCAAATGCCATCACCTGAAACGACCACGAGGGTATTGTCGGCCCGACTAAGCAGAATCGCCCCACCGGCGCAGGTCATGATGGAACGCACTTGCGCCAGGATGATGCTGGGCATTTCAGACTGCGTGGCAGCACTGCGGAGCGTTCGCGAGAGGCCGATGATCGAGTCAATCTCGCGCTGACAGAGGTGTTGGCGAGCAATACCGGCGAGCATCGCGGCGACAGATTGGAGGAAGCGCACATCGGCGAGGGTAAAGGCACGTCGCCGGGCGCTGTAGACACTGAGGACGCGGAAGGGATGTTCGGGATGTTCGGCTACGCCGATAGGCAGGCTCACGCCACTGTGGGCAACGGGTGACGCGAGGGCCAGCCAAGCCGTGCGGTCGGTAGACGCGAGACTGGTGCAAAGGAGTGGATGAGCGACTTGAAGCGCCCGGGCGGCGAGGGCGTCAACTGCCAGAGGTATCACCGTCTTGGTACGCTCACCGATGCGCCAGTCGGCACCTGCGCGGAGGAAAAGCTCGGTCGCACCGGGCAAGAGTTCGGCGACGCGACAAGCCACGGCATCGCAGGCCCGGATGATCCCCGGCACAACCCAAGCCAACAATTCGGCGTTGCTCTCGTGAGCGGCCATCCGCCGACCGAGTTCAGTGAGCAACAATTGCTGCCGAGTCCGGCGGACACAGTGCTGATGGGCACGCCGTCGCATGCTCAAAGCATTGGACACCAACTGGAGATGGGCGTGATCAGGAAGCCCTACAGCTTGATCGTCGGATGTGGAGGTGAGCATAGGGTGCCGTTGTTTCCGTAGTTTTGTGCGAACTGACCGTCCGCTCACCAAGCCTCGCTGGGCCGGACAAAGACGCGTCCGATCAGGCTGAAGAGGGCACCGGCAGTACCGACCAAACAGAGCACCAAACCGAAGAACTGTTGGCGCTGATCCAGAGTAGCGCGTAGGTTCAGGGCATTTGCGCGGCGCACCGAATCGCCCAAGGCGGCAAATTCACGCGCCGCAGCATCGGCAGCACTGCGCGCTGCGGGGTAGCGAAAGGACTGAGCCAGCGTTGTGGCCTCGGCGAGTTGATCAGTGGCCTGAAGCCCGCGTGCGGCTCGTTCCTCGTACAAGGTCAGGACAGCAGCCTGACGGGTATCGCCAAGCTCGGCGTAACGTTGGCGCGTGTCGGCAAGGAGCGTTTTGGCCTGGGCGTAGTCAGTGCGTTCAAGAGCCTGACGGGCACTCTCGGCGACCTGTTCGGCGCGCATCCCTGTCTCGCTGCGGAGAAGCAGCGCTTCAGCTTCAGTGATCACGGCGGGGGGTTGGGTGGCGGCCTGCTTCCGCAACCACATGAGGGCTTGGCGCAACTCCTCAGCGGCGGCGGCGTAATTGCCCTGCTCAACCAGGCTACGGGCGAAGCTAAGGTCGTAGGCCGTCAGGGCAGAGCGGCGATAACCGCCGTCGAGATAGCTCGGCAGCCATGCGAGCCACTCCGTTTCGAGCACGGTAGACGAGGCACCGTAGGTACGTTCGAGGGCCGAGCGGTAGCCACTACTGCGGGCGCTCATAGTCAAAAAAGTGCGTAGTGCGGCAAAGCCACCGCGTTCGACGAGGAAGGCGACAACGGCGCGAGTCTGCGGATAACTAAGTTCGGGTGCGGCGTAGATCTGGTCGCGGCTGTCGAAGGTACTCCAAGGCAACAGGAGACTCTGGGTGTCGGCTTGGCGCAGATCCGCAATCTGCTGATCAAGAGTGCTCGTAGGTTGCTCCAAATACTGAGCCACACCCTCTTGGAATCCAGTGTCAAGGCGGTTGGCGCTAAGGTCAGCGGCGATGATATGGGTCAACTCGTGGCGCACATTGTTGTGCTGCTCCTCCTCAGTCTGTTGGCGGGTTTGCTCAAGAATCACGACAAGTTCGCGGTGGCGAAAGTCGGCGTGGGCGACCACACCGGGCACGGCACGGGCCGCCGGGTTGACTTGGTAATAGGCTTCGCTGGTCGGGTAGAGGCGGAGGGTCAGAGGTGGCGTGGTGCGAAAATTGAAGGTGGTAGCCAGAGAGTCGTAGACGCCATCCACCCATGTGGCGTACTCCTCAGCATCAGCCGCGCTGCCGGGGGCGTAGAGGATGGTGAACTTCGCAGTGGCACGCTCATACCAAGTAAAAGTACCCTGGGCCAGCGTCGGCGTGACGAGGGCCAGAGTCCAGGCGACGGCGATCAGCAGCGCGATGGTGAGTCGCGCCAAGGGTTGATTGAGCGGGCGGTGCATGCCCGTAGTGTAACAGATTGTCGCCACCCTTCAAACCGAGGCTAGTAGTTGGGGGAAGGGCCATGTGTTTGATCCAAGATAAGGCTTCAGGTGCCGGGTGTCAGGGTTCAGATCGAGCGCATTAGGGAGCCTTGCGCTTGCCAAGACGGTAAAGTAAACACGAACCTTGGCCTACGACAGATCCTTCCGCATATAAACCCAACGGCCCTGACCGAAGAAGAGCCACGCC
>CAIRDL010000730.1 GCA_903877345.1 uncultured Oscillochloris sp.
CTCCGCTACACTCGGCGCATCCCGACACTTAGCAGAGGTACTGCAATGGCCCCGTTGCCGACGGTGCTGATCGTTGACGATGAAGAGCGGCTACGCGAGCTGTTACGCGACTACCTGGCCCAAGCCGGGTTCGCGGTGCTGCTTGCCGCCGATGGGCCGAGTGCTCTGGCCTTGGCCCAACAACGCCAGCCTGAGGTGGTGGTGCTCGACCTGATGCTGCCCGGCATTGATGGGCTGGAAGTCTGCCGACAACTGCGGCGCTTCTCCGATGCCTACGTCCTGATGCTCACCGCACGGGCCGAGGAGCTTGACCGTGTGGTTGGCTTGGAGGTCGGGGCCGACGACTATTTGACCAAGCCCTTTTCGCCGCGTGAACTGGTGGCCCGTGTGCGGGCGATGTTGCGCCGCCCACGCGGCGGGACGGGTGCCGTCGCCCCGCCGCCACCATCTGCGCTTACCCTCGGCCCGTTGCACATTGATGACGCCCACCACGAAGTCACGCTCAACGCCATGCCCATCACCCTCACCACCACCGAGTATGGCCTGCTCCTGGCTTTGGCCGCGCATCCCGGTCGGATTTGCACCCGCGCCAGGTTGCTCGATCAAGTCTGGGGTTCCGACTATTTCGGCGATGACCATGTGGTTGATGTGCATATCGCCAACTTGCGTAAAAAGCTTGGCGAAGACTCCGCCCAACCACGGCTGATCGAAACCGTGCGCGGGGTGGGCTACCGACTGCGGGTGGAAAGCCCTTAGGCACAATACTTTTCAAATAAGGCCATGCCGCGCCGTCCACGAATAGATCGCGAAGATACGAATAGCGCAGTGCAGAGCCTTATTCGCGCATTCGTGACCTATTCGTGGATGGCATCTGACGGCTTATTTGAAAGGTATTGCCCTTAGGCATGGTTCAATCCAGCTTGACAGTTTGAGCTTCTCGCCACTAGGGTGAGTACGGTGGGTGGGGCAGTGATCTCGCTGGCTTCGACAAGCTCAGCCAGCGAGGACGCTGTTGGCGAGGACGCTGTTGGCGAGGACGCCGCGACGGGGTGATGCTCTCTTGCTCTAGGTCGGCGTTGTGCTGTTCGATCAGGGCAATCACCTGTTGTACCTCAAACGCAGCACGAGGGGCAGGTGTCCTTCTGTAGCAGTCCTATCCGGGTTGTGAAGCGCGGTTCCCAACGCAGGCTCCCATGGCGGTTGCAACGTCCTGTTGCCGCGCCAGCCCTCACCTCCCTCTCTCCCGCTTGCGCATACCCTTACCCAAAACATGCTTCCTGGGTCGAGAAGGCTACGGGAGCGGTCGGCCAACGGCCTCTGTATTGCGCCTTCATGCACGAGCGACGTTGTATAGCAATCCTCTTGGAATCGTAAAGAGGAGTCAAGGCTTTAGCCGGCTGAAGCCTTGACTCCTCTTTACGACCTGCATAGGATTGCTATAACAGCCCTGATGAGGCAAGCTGTCCGCAGCCTAACAAACTGGCTTGAATGAGGTGGAAAAGCTTCCTGTGGGTGCGGGAAAACTTTTGTCAGGGGATGGCGAGAAGCTTTCAGGAGTCATCCCAATGCTTTCAGGAGCGCGCTGGAAGCTTTCAGGAGTCATCCCAATGCTTTCAGGA
>CAIRDL010000731.1 GCA_903877345.1 uncultured Oscillochloris sp.
AACCTGAAACCTAGCCCCTGAAACCTTGTCTAAACTGCAAAGCTCGTTTGAACCATGCGTAAGAGCAGAGGCCAATGGAAGATTCCGACCACTCCCGCCTCCACTGGCTGCGTATCGGGGCCGCAGGGTTCGCTGCCCTGGGCGGGCTGAGCGCCTTGGTGGGTTGGGTGTTCGGCATCTCCAGTCTCCTGCCACTGCCACCGGGCGCACCTCCCATGTTCCCCATTGGCGCGCTCTTCATGGTCTTCACGGCAGGGGCTCTCGCGGCAGAAGGTACGCTCGCCTGGCTCCTGGCGGGCCTCGTCATGCTCGGTGGCCTGTTGGTGGTGGGGGCCAATCTGGTCGGTAGCTTCACGCCCCTGCCCTTCTACATCCCGACCTCCATTATCGCCTTCAACATGACCCTGGGCGGCCTAGCGCTCCTGCTGCGGCATGCCCGTAGCCTGCGTGGCGTCTGGGCCGCGCAACTCTGCGCGCTCTTGGTTGGCCTCAACGCGCTGCGTGCGCTCCTGGGCTTTCTGAGCGACGATGACAGCGTATCCTTTGCCTTCACCGCAGGCGGCCTAACGCCACCGGCTGCCCTAAGCACCATTGTCATCAGCCTGGGCTTGTTGATTGCCCGCCCCGACGGCGGCTTTATGGCCCTGTTGCTGAGCAAGCAAGCCGGCGGACGCCTCCTGCGGTTGCTCAGTGTGATCGGCATCAGCATCCCCCTGCTCGCAGTGCTGCTCGGCGAAACGGCTTGGCGGCGCGAGTGGTTTGGCGCGGGGACGACCCTGAGTTTGGTGCTGCTCGCTAATCTCATTGTTTTTTACCAGATTGCTGCTGCCTACGACCGTGCCGACCAAGGCCGTCGCACTGCCGAGGCGCGGTTGGTGCAGGCAAATACCGAGCTTGAACGTCGCGTGGCAGAGCGCACCATCGCCCTCCAGAACCGCGAGGCCCAAATCGGTGCCATTGGCGACAACCTGCCCGGCACCGTCATCTACCAGTTGCTCCGTGATGAACACGGACAGTCCCAGTTCTCTTATGTGAGCGCTGGCATTGAGCGGCTCACCGGCTATCGCGTTGATGCGGTAATCGCCAACAGTCAGCTATTGTACGAACAGGTGGCCCCGGAGGATCGCGCCCGTTTGGTGCAGGCTGAGCAGGAAGCCGAGCGCACCTTTAGCATCCTCGACATCGAGGTGCGGAAACAGACGCCCAGGGGCTTGCGCTGGAGCCACGTTCGTGCGCGCCCGCGTTGGTTGGCGAACGGCATAGTCGCCTGGGACGGCATTGAGGTGGACATCACCGCCCAGAAGGCAGTTGAGGCGGCAATCGAGCGTGACCGCCGCTACCAAGCCGCCCTCTTTGCCTGCGCCCAAGTGTTGCTCCAGAATGCTGCCGAGACGGCTGCCGAGCGCGATACAGTGCTGTTTGACGTGCTCAGCCACCTGCTTGAGGGGACGAGCGCCGACCGCGTCTTCTTCATTCGCACGGTTGAAGATCACGACCACAAGCAATGGATCGAAACTCCGATCGGCATCAGTGCGCCTGGCATTAGCGGTACCGTCACCCCTGCGAAACCGATTCGCGTCCCGCTGGAGCGGGTTCTACCCCGGATTCTGGAACACCTCCACACTGATGTGCCCCTCATCATTAGCCGCGCCAAACTGGGTGTTGCCGAGGCACGCCTAGCCCAATTGTTTGACCAGCTCAACATCCAGTCCGCCTTGCTGCTCCCGATTTGGACAAGCAACCAAGCGGTGAGTGGCATCGGCTTCCAGGCTTGCACCGTAGACCACGTGTGGGACGACCAAACGGTGCTGTTGCTGCGGACAGCGGCGAAGTTGATTAGCAACACGTTGCGGCGTTGGCACGATGAGGATGAACTGCGCCGCCGGGAAGAGTTGCTGGCCGCGCTCTTCGACATCTTGCCGGTGGGGGTGGCGATTATTGATACCGACCTGCGCCCACTACGCATGAATCAGGCCGTCAGTCAGATCAGCGGGTTCGCGCTCCCCTCCATCATGGAAGGCGACTACCATGCGATTCGCTACCTGCACCCCGATGGTCGCCAAGTATCCCCTAGTGATGAGGTCTTCCCGGCAGTGCAAGCCTTGCGGGGGGCCATCGTGCGCGACATGGAGCTTGGCATCCTTCGTCCTGACGGTGAATTGCGCTGGACAAGCATCAGCGCAACTCCGCTCGCCACCCCGGTGCATGGCGCAGCGATGGTTGTGGTAGACATCACCGAGCGGAAGCGGATCGAGGAAGAACGTTTGGTCTTTGAACGTGAATTGTTGGAGACGCAACGACTGGAGAGCTTAGGCATCCTGGCGGGTGGTGTCGCTCATGACTTCAACAACATCCTGACGACCATCATGGGCCACGCCGAGTTGGCGCGGATGGAACTGGCACCCGACCATACGGCGCAGAGCAACCTCAGCGCGATCGTGATCGGGGCGCGCCGCGCCGCCGACCTGACCGTGCAGATGTTGGCGTACGCCGGACGGGGGCGCTTCCTCAGTGAGGCGCTTGACCTGAACACGGTGGTTGAGGAGATGACCATGCTGATGCGTGCTACCCTCCCGACAGGCGTTAGCTTCCAGTACCGCTTGACCCCAAATCTGCCGCTGATCATCGCCGATGGCACCCAGATGCGCCAAGTGCTGCTCAATCTGCTGACTAACGCGGCGGAGGCAACTGCAGCGACGGGCGGCACCGTCACGATTGTCACCGGGCAGCACGACTTGACCCTGATCGAGTTGGCCGTGGCGACCTTTAGTGCTGCCAAACCTGGACGTTGCGCCTACCTAGAGGTGCGTGATCCTGGTTGTGGAATGGACGCGGCGACTGTAGCGCGGATCTTCGACCCCTTTTTCAGCACCAAGTTCACGGGGCGGGGGCTGGGGCTAGCGGCAGTGCAGGGCATTGTGCGCGCTCATCACGGCGCGCTCTTCGTGCAAAGCATCCCAGGGGCCGGGGCAACGTTTCGGGTCTACTTCCCGTTGGCTCCGGAGTCGCAGTAAGGCAGATTTTAGATTTTGGATTGCGGAAGAGCAAAAGTAACGCTGTGAGCTTTGTCACGCTGAGTACCCAATGGCCCGGCGGTCAGTAGCGCCGGAGGAAACGTCCGCGCCTGTCACCCCGAGCGCAGCGAGGGGTCTCGGCATGCATCCGCACGACCACCGGGACGCTTCGCTGGCGCTCAGCGTGACCAGCGCGATACTTCTCAGGAGCGCAGCGAAGCGTCCCAACGGGCAAGAGGGATGCCGAGACCTTCGCTTCGCTCCTGAGCAACATGGGAGCGAGGGCATCTCGCCCTCATGACGGCGCGGAGGGCGGGACGCCCTCGCTCCCAGATACGCACCTGTTTCTCCCGGCGACCCTGGCCTGCCGGGCCAGTGGGTACTCAGGGTGACATGATGCCTGCGATGGGATAGAGTTTATTGCGATTAATTAGTTTCTGTAGCGCGCTTGAGAGGTTGCCAGGAAGGGGTAAGCTACCCACCAGCTTTCGCGGTGGGTAGCTTACCCTGGCGCTACCAATCCCGTGCTTCGATTGGCATCCGGGTAGGATGGCCTGCTTACAAAGGCCCTGCCGGGCGAACCCGGCAGCGGGTGCATATGCCGAAGCATACGACCTTCAACCTTTCACCCACCGGAGGTTTCCCGATCGGAACCGCCAAGGTTCAGTTGTCTATGTACCAACCGTTCCCCCTGCAATCCTTCGCAACAGGGTGTCTCGTACAGAACAAGTGTACCGCATATCGGATTTTTGTGCAAGAGGACGTGGTAAAAGTCCTCTGGGCTACAGCCGCTCAAGACTTCGGCGAGCTCAGTCGAGTTGCGGGGGCGTTCCTCCCACGGCGGTTCCTGAGCATGTCGAAGGAAAAGCTCGTGGGCTTCCCGCCCTGAAGGGTAAACATCCGTGAGTCTAAAGCCTCTGGCTACGAAGGTTTCTCGGCCCGCCGTTGCAGCCCGTGACGGTCAAGGATGGTCACGCTGCTCCGCGCCACTTGCACCAGCCCACAGGCGGTGAAATCGGCCAAGATGCGGCTAATCACCTCACGCGAACTCCCCAACTCCGCCGCAATCTGCTGATGCGTGAGCGTGAGCGCGCTGGTATCAGCGGGGATCTGCCGGAGGAGGAAGGCGGCGATACGCACGTCCATCCGTTGAAACGCCACCTCGTCGAGAATCGCCATCACGGTAGCGAGGCGTTGCGCGAGCAACTGGAAGACGTAGGTGCGCCAGACCGGAAAAGTGTCTACCCAGTGCTGAAAGACCGTGTGTGGCACCACAAACGCCTCAACCGGCTCCTCAACCGTCGCAATCGCCGGGAACTGCCGGTCGCTTAGGATGCAACTCGCGGTAAGGATGCAACTTTCGCCCCGCGCAAAGCGATAAAGCGTGATTTCGCGTCCCGTCTCGCCAATCTTGAAGACACGCACCCGCCCGTGGGCCAAAATGGCGAACGCATTGCACTGATCCCCTTCCGCAAAGACGGTCGTTGCTGCCGGGAAGCGCAACAGGCTCGCCTGACCAACAAAGGCGCGGGTCACGGCTGCAGTAGGTTCGGCGAGGAAGGGCAATACCAGGGCCGCGCTCCGCCATTGGGGTTCGCTCAACATCAGCGGTCTTCTCCATTGGAGCGTGTTAGGCCAGCTTTTCGGGACGAGGTACGGCGGGGCGTAGAGACGCAATCAACGCTTCACCGCAAACCGTAAAGCCCGTTTGAACTACGCCTAAGCCAAGGTTTCAGATTGCAGATTTGCCGCAACAGGACGCGCTGCATTTGCCCAAACTGTCAAGTACCTGTGAACCTTGTCTAAAAGCTAAAAGCTGAATTTAGCATAGAAATATGCGTTGGCTCCGGGCCGTGCGTTGGGGATTCCGGGCCGTGCGTTGGGGATTCCGGGCCGTGAGTTGGGGATTCCGGGCCGTGCGTCGGTTCCGGGCCGTGCGTCGGTTCCGGGCCGTGCGTCGGTTCCGGGCCGTGCGTCGGTTCCGGGCCG
>CAIRDL010000732.1 GCA_903877345.1 uncultured Oscillochloris sp.
CCTTAGGGAAGCGGATCTTTTTACCTGTTCCGTCGTGACTTGTGATGCGTGATCCGTGACCGGGCCGTGTCCTGATCGATCACGCATCACGCATCACGGATCAAGCGGTGCCTGAGACATTTTAAATTTCCTACTTCCTTACAGGCGCGACAACGGCGAACCCGGTCGCACGCCCATACTCTCCTGGAGTTTTGCCCGACGCTCGGCAGGGTCGAAGGCGTGCAGGCCAAAGTGCTGCGTCAGCGCCTCACAGACTTTGAGCCCCCGCACACTATGCCCGCGCTCGTTCAGGAGCGGCGAGAAGACTGCAATGCCGAGTTGTTGCGGCACCACCGCCAAGATCGCCCCGCTCACACTGCTCTCCGCCGGTAGCCCCACCTGGTACGCCCACGTCCCCGCCGTATTTCGCATCCCGCAACTGTACAGCACACTGAGGATGTCACGCACATAGGGTGCCTCGATCACGGCCTCACCGCTGATCGGATTTTTACCCTGATTCGCCAGCGTCGCGGCCATCGTCGCCAGATCACGACAGGAAACGAGCAACGACTGCTGTTGAAAGAAAAGATCCAACACCTCGTCAACACTCTCCGTAATCAGCCCTCGGTCGAGCATAAAATGGGCCAGGGCGCGGTAACGGTGCCCTATCATCCGGGCTGCCGTAAACACCGTGGCGTCTACCATCACTTCGCGGTTGGTCAGGCGGCGAAACAGCGTCAAGAGATTGTCGAGCCGCTCAGTCGCATTGCTACCTTTCAGCAAGGTCATCAGCCGCAGTACCCCCGCCGTCACCAACGGGTTCGGTAACGTTGCCTCGTCGCTCAGGGTAAAGCAATCGCTGGCTGGCTCGACCCCCACCCGCGCCAACACCTCATCGCGGCCCAACTCCGTCAGCGCCAACCCGTACACGAAGGGATTTGTCAGGGACTGGATCGTGAACATCCGCTGACTATCGCCGACCTCGTAGATGCGACCGTGGGTGTCAACCAAACAGATGCCAAACCAATTTGGGTCAGCCTTAGCCAATTCCGGGAACGTGTCGCTCAGCGTACCTGTGGTGAGGGGCGCAAAGGTGCGTTGCAAATCGGCCAGAAAGGCGCGCAACGGCGAAGCCACCGTCTTCATGCCACGCACCATCGCCGTCAGATCATCGTGTTCTGATTCACTGCTCATGTTGGCGTACTCCACTCGTTAGCGTTGGAAGCTGATAGGTCGCGCTGGCGCAATGTGCTAGGCTACTGACTGGGCAAGATCCCTGGGTGTCTGTCCATCCACAAGTGAACGGATGGGAATATGTTTGCCGGAACTGGTTTTCGCGATGGTTGGCACAAGCTCGACCGTGACCTCAAAATCTTGGCCGAAGGTCTGGCGAAAATCACGGGCCACCGCCGCGTTGTCTTGCCCCGGATTGTAGCCCGCACTCGTTACCAGGTTAATTTTGACGGCGTTGAACTGTTCTTGGACGATCTGAAATTCGTGGATGGCTAACCCCAACTTGAGCTTCAAGTGGTAAGACCAATCCAAGATGCGGCCCGATGGGATGTCCGGTGCGTTAAGCCGTTTGAACGAGGTATTCTTCCGGCCCGACAATTCAGCAAAGAAAGGTGCAGTCTTCTCACATGAGCAAGGCTCGCTACTCAACACCGCCATATCGCCCTGACGGTAGCGGATCATCGGCATCGCCGCATCCATGCGAAAATAGTCTTGAAACTGGTGTGTTGCAGCAACCAAGGCGTCACCGTACTCTGCACAAGAAGCATCACTGGCACACTAGCGAGCTTGAAAATGCCGTAGAAGGCTTGGAGTTGGCCCGGGTCAGTGTAGGTAGTAGCAACATCAACGAGGAATTGGTACTGGATCGTGTTAAGGCAGAAGCCCATAAGAAGCATAATGAGGGCGAGGAAGCGATAGGCCGGGACGTTCTGCACAAAATCCAAACCCTTCTTCAATAGTGAGTACTTCCCTTCGACTGGGCCAGAGCAGCAATGGTCGCGCTTCAGACTGACGGCTCGCCCGCGCTTGCCGCCTTGGTGGCTTCAACGGCTTCGGCGGCCTCGGCCTTCCCCCGCTCGCGCATCGTGCGGGCTTTCTGCTTAAGATCGCGGAAGAAATCGGTCTCGACAATCTGCTACTTTCTACGTACCCGAAAGTACGCGCTAGAAATTCCTGCTTCATCCCAGCGTGCCATCCAGGGACGGCCCTGCCACCAGTCCACAGGCCGGTTTCACATCTTGACGTGCCACACCACACATTTTAAATGTATGTAAATGCAGCCCACTAGACACCC
>CAIRDL010000733.1 GCA_903877345.1 uncultured Oscillochloris sp.
CCGAGCAACAGGGGCAGGAGCGCGAGGGCAAGGAGCCGAGCAACCTGAGCTTGTTGCCGCCGGGTCAGCGGGGCGAGTATGGTATGCTGCATGTCTTGCCAGCCTTTCGTGTGGGATGACATGGGTTTTGTAATGACACTCCATGTACACCCGTTCGTGAAGGCTGGCAAGGTTATATTTGAGCAGATTCACCCGCCAAGGCAAGATAACGAAGCGCCCCGTTGGCGGAGCGCGTCCTACTGGCCTTGATTAGTCCCTACGATGTATCGGTCTCCCGTGGAGGCCAGGTTTCAGGGGCCAAGTTTCAGGTTTCAGGTCAAACGCATTAGGGAGCCATGTGCTCGCCAAGCCTGTAAAGGAACCATGAACCTTGTCTAACCCCGGCAACCACTTTAGGCGTGCTATACTGCACAAACCCTTCACCCCTGCGTTGCTGTTAGCCGTTGGACTGCACTAGGCAACCCCTGGCGCATCGAGGTGCTATGTCCGAAAAGCCGCCGCTCCACCCTGCTGACCTACACGGCGTTGGTCGCTTGGCTGTCGAGGCGACCCACGGAATCACCGATCTGGTTGAGACGCTGCACCAAGCGTTTCGCCGTGGCCCCCAACCTTTCGGCGCACCCGCCAAAGAGCCAACCGGCGGTATCGCTGGTCTTGTATACGCCAGCATCCGTGGGATTGCACACCTGGTGGGCCATAGCCTGGATGCGGTGCTTTTGCCGCTCATTCCGCACGCCCACGAACGCGACCCCTCGCCCGAACACGAGGCCCTGCTCTCGGCGCTGAACGGGGTGCTTGGCGATTACTTGGCCGCCAACGCCAATCAGTTGACGCTGCCCATGCGTTTACGCATGGACGGCGAATCGCTTGAGCTAACCACCGCCGCGCTTGCCGCGCACAGCCCACCCCTCGGCGGCAAACTCCTCGTTCTCGTCCACGGTTTATGCCTAAACGACCGCCACTGGCAGCGCCAAGGCCACGACCACGGCGCGGCCTTGGCCGCAGCATTAGGCTACACGCCCGTCTATCTGCACTACAACACCGGGTTGCACATTTCGGTGAACGGACGCACCTTCGCCGGGATGCTTGAAACGCTCGTGCAACAGTGGCCGGTGTCCGTTGAGCGCTTGGAGATCGTCGCCCACAGTATGGGCGGGTTGGTGTCGCGGAGCGCTTACCATCACGCGACCACCGTCGGCTACACGTGGCCGCGCCACCTCCGTTCGCTCGTATTCCTTGGCACGCCGCACCACGGGGCACCTCTGGAACGCGGCGGTCACTGGTTTACGCTGTTGTTGGGGAGCAGCCACTACACCGCCGCCTTGATGCGCCTCGGCAATATTCGCAGCGCGGGGATCACGGATTTGCGCTACGGCAATCTGGAGGATCGCGATTGGGCAAGCCACGACCGCTTTGCACATGTCGGCGACCTGCGGCAGCCGCTGCCCCTGCCGACGGGGGTGCGCTGTTACGCCATTGCCACGACCACGGGGACGATTCCAGGCGATTTTCACGATCAACTCCTTGGCGATGGGCTGGTACCCGTCAGTAGTGCGCTCGGTGAGCATCATGATCCGCGTATGGCCCTAGCTTTTCCCGCCGACCGGCAGTGGGTGGGCTACGGGATGAACCATCTGGATTTGCTCAGCCACCCTGAGGTGTATGCGCAACTGCATGCGTGGTTGGCGCAACCTGCGGGCCAGTAGCCTGAACTGTTCCGCCGTACCCCAAGGGTTTTTGCAGGCGACCTGGAAGTACGTTATAGTGCCTGTAGCCTAGCGTTGAGCCGTTGTGCAGGTCACATGTGATGGGATAAAGCAGGGGTTGCTCGCACGTACTTTTATGTACGTAGAAAGTAGCAGGGTCGCTATGTTCGGCTTTGGCAATGACAAGAAAAAGGAAGCTGAGGCGCAAGCCAAGCAGGAAGAGATCGCGCAGGCGATGCGCCAGATGAGTGATCAGATCGCCGCGAAGGGGGCCGAGATTGCCGAACTGCAACGGCAACTCGAGGCAGCCAAGCATGATGCCACGCAGAGTGACGCCGCCGCGAAGGCTTTGGCCGAGGCCCAGGCGAGGACACGCCAATTGGAGGCCGATTTGGCGCGCCTGCAGGCTGAGACGGGGCACGCTGCCGCTACCTCGGGCAAAACGATGGGTGATACGGGCGGCACTGCGGGCAAAGCTAGCTTCGAGATGGGTGATGCTGCCAAGAGTCAGTCTGGCGCAAGCGGGCTTGGTGCGGGGTTGGGCGGAATGATGAGCAGTTCGCACATCGCCGGTGGCCTTGCCGTCGGTGGCACTGCCTGGGTGCAGAAGGCGGGCGGCCAGAATCTGCGTTTGCGTGACCGGCCCGGCCTCCAGTCCAACGCCTTTGCCGGTCTCGCCCCTGGTACCCAGATGACGCTGCTCGAAGGCCCCGTGCAGGACGACGGCTACCCCTGGTGGCGCATCCGTGCTGCCGATGGTCGTGAAGGCTGGGTCGCCGGAACCGAACTGCTTACCGCACCCGATTGAAACTGTAGAGAACCCCGCCGGGCGTCTCTACCCTCCGCGTTGTGCGACCTGGGAGCGAGGGCGTCTCGCCCTCGTGAGCATGTGGAGGGCGAGACGCCCTCCCTCCCAGATTCTTTATCTGAAGATCTTACCCTGCGCCCTTAGCGAAGCGAGCACACCAATGCAGACCCCAAAGGCTTTAGGGTACCGCATGCCTCCTGAATGGGCACCGCACCAAGCGACGTGGCTGTCGTGGCCGCATAAGGAGGAGAGTTGGCCCGGTAGGCTTGCGACAATCCTGCCCATCTACGCCCGCGCGGTCGCGGCACTGGCCCGCTCTGAGCCGGTGCATATCAATGTGACCGATGCCGCAATGGCGGCGGAGGCCCGCGCCCTGCTCACCGCAGCAGACTGTCAGGGTGAGGTGGCCTTCCATCATTTTCCGACGAATGATGCCTGGTGCCGCGACCACGGTGCCATCTTCGTTACCCGCGACGACCAACCGCATTTGGCCGCGATAGACTGGGACTACAACGCTTGGGGTGGTAAGTACGCGCCCTTCGACCTCGATGACGAGATTCCGCGCCAGATGGCCGCCTATCTCGACACGCCCTGTTTCCCCGGCGGCATGGTGCTCGAAGGCGGTTCCGTTGACGTGGACGGGCGAGGTCTCCTGCTTACCACCGAGCAGTGTTTGCTGCATCCCAACCGCAACCCACACCTGAGCAAAGCCGAAATCGAGACGCGCCTCTGTGATTTTTTGGGTGCCGAGAAAGTGCTTTGGCTTAGTGAGGGCATCGTCGGCGATGATACTGACGGCCATATTGACGCCATCGCCCGCTTTGTGGCCCCCGGTACGGTTGTCGCTGCTGTTGAGGAAGATCCGCAGGATGAGAACTACCACGTGCTGCAAGAAAACCTGCGCCGCCTCCAGTTTATGACCGATCTCGCCGGACACCCGTTGAACCTACTCACGTTGCCAATGCCGCCCCCGGTGATGTACGCGGGCCAACGACTGCCGGCGAGCTACGCGAACTGGTATGTCGCCAACACCGTCATTTTGCTGCCGACCTTTGGCGGGCCAAGCGACGAACGGGCGGCTGAAGTGTTGCGGCGCTGCTATCCCGACCGCCAAATCATCGGCATTGATTGCACTGAGGTGGTGTGGGGCTTGGGCGCTTGGCACTGTCTGACGCAACAGGTGCCTGCGGGGGGGTAGGATTTTGGATTTTAGATTTTAGATTGGAACAAGGTTTGTGGGTGCTTTACAGTCTGCGTAGCTCGTAGTAGCGGCTTCAGCCGCGTTAGAAAGCCCTGCACGGGGCTAAAGCCCCTACTACGAATCGTCAAGCTGAAACCTGGCCCCTGAAACCTGGCCCCTGAAACCTGGCCCCTGAAACCTGGCCCCTGAAACCTTGACTAGCGCAACAACCAAGTGAGCATCGGGCTGTTTGATTCAGGGCTGGGCGGGCTGTCGGTGGCGCGAGCCATTCGCACGGCGCTGCCCCACCACGAC
>CAIRDL010000734.1 GCA_903877345.1 uncultured Oscillochloris sp.
ATCCCGGCGACATGTCATGCTGAGCGAAGCGAAGCATCTCTCCCGACCTCCTGCGAGACCCTTCGCTGCGCTCAGGGTGACATGACATGGTGCCGGGATGGGATGATTAAGAGGATCGGCTTCCCTAAAGCAGCTACGAACCTTGTCGTAGCCACAAAAAGGCCCAGAAGCTGGGTTTTGACCGTTGACTGCCGACGGCTGACCGCTTCTGACGGCGGTCGGCGGTCAGTGGTCAGCCGTCGCACCTAGTCAGGAATTGCGAATAATGACCGTCCAGACCACGGCCACGCCGCCGTCCGGTAGCGACGACCGCCGCGAGCAGATCGGGTGGTATTTCTACGATTGGGCCAACTCGACCTTCTCGACGACGGTCGTCACCGTCTTTCTGGGGCCGTACCTCACGAGTGTGGCCCGCGCCGCCGCCGACCAGAACGGAATGCTCTATCCCTTTGGCCTTCCAGTGGCGGCAGGCTCGTTCTTCCCCTACAGCGTCTCGCTCTCGGTACTCCTCCAGGTTTTGTTCCTGCCCATCTTGGGGGCCATTGCCGATTACTCCCACGCCAAGAAGTTTCTGATGGGCCTGTTCGCCTATATCGGGGCCGGGGCGACGATCGGCATGTATTTCGTCGAGGGCTCGCACTACTTATTTGGCGGATTGCTGTTTCTGATCGCCAACCTCGCCTTTGGGGCTTCGGTGGTTTTCTACCACGCTTTCCTGCCTGAGATCGCCAGCCCCGACCGGCGCGATGCCGTTTCGTCGCAAGGGTGGGCGCTGGGCTACCTGGGGGGCGGGCTGCTCCTGTTGGCGAACCTCTGGCTCTACAACAGCCGCGAGGCTTTAGGGTTGTCGCAGAACCTCGCGGTGCGGATCTGTTTGGCCTCGGCGGGGGTGTGGTGGGCGCTCTTCACCGTCATTCCGCTGCTGACGATCCGGCGGCACGAGGCGGTCAAGCGGCTGCCGTCAGGTGATCATTTCCTCACCGTGGGCTTTCGGCAGCTTGGGCACACCTTCAGCCAATTGCGCCACTACCCGCAGACACTTCTCTTTCTGGCAGCTTACCTGCTCTACAACGACGGCATCCAGGCGGTGATTGCCCTCGCCTCGGTCTTCGGGGCGGAAGAACTGAAGCTCGATCAGGGGGTGCTCATCCAAGCCATCCTGATGGTGCAATTCGTCGCCTTCTTCGGTGCGCTGGGTTTCGGCTTTCTGGCCCGACGTACCGGCGCAAAGGCGGCCATTGGCCTCACGCTCGTTATCTGGACGGGCGTGGTGATTTATAGTTACTTTATGCCTGCGAATGTACCCGCACAGTTCTTCCTGCTCGCCAGTGTGATCGCAGTGGTGATGGGCGGCAGCCAAGCTCTCAGTCGCTCGGTCTTCTCGCTGATGATTCCCCAGGGGCAAGAGGCCGAGTATTTCAGCATTTACGAAATTAGCGAGCGGGGTACAAGTTGGCTGGCCCCGCTCCTCTTTGGGTTGGCCTATCAATTCACTGCCAGCTACCGCATCGCCCTCGTCTCGCTGATGGTCTTCTTCATCGCGGGGTTCAGCTTACTAACGCTGGTCAACGTCAGGCGTGCCGCCGAAGAAGCCGGGAATCAGGCTCCGGCGCACGTCTGATCATCCCCACCGCCGCCCCTGGTTACGCTGCCTCGGCCCAAGCGAGGTAGGCGTCGAGCGGGCCATTGAAGTAGACGTGGACGAGGTGTTTTGCTGCAACGTCGTGAACCGCCGCCCAGACGGTGTGGTCGTCGGGGCTGTGATGGACGAGCACGCCCTGTTCGGGGGCGTATTCGTCTTCGCCTGGGGGAATGATGAAGGCGAGCCACTCACCGGGGTAGCGGGCCTCGACGACGGCAATGGATTCCGCCCCTATGCCACCACAAGCACACCCACAGGTGCCACCGCAACCGCGCTGATCGCACGCCGGACGCATTGGGTTGAGCGACACAGGCTTGTTCCTCTCTAGCGGTTTCAGCTTGACGGTTCGTAGAACCGCCGCTACAGTTCAGCGATCTGACGCAAAGCCGCAAAGCCGCAAAGCCGCAAGGAGCATGGGGTGTGGTCGTAAGTTTCAACTGTCAAGCAGAACTCGCTGATTCGCTGATTCTGAAACATGCCTTAGGCATGCTTCAATCCAACTTGACAGTCTGGGCGGATGCACCGCGTCCTGTTGCGGCAAATCTACAATCTACAATCTGCCTTAGCGAATCTCCGCAATGCCGCCCATATACGGGCGCAACACCTCGGGCACGACGATGCTCCCATCGGCCTGTTGGTAGTTTTCGAGCAGCGCGATGATCGTGCGCGGCAACCCCAGGCCCGAACCGTTGAGCGTGTGCAGGAACTCCGGTTTTGCGCCGGGTTCGGGGCGGTAGCGCAGGTTGGCCCGCCGTGCTTGGAACGTCTCGACGTTTGAGCACGAACTGACCTCCAGCCACTCGCCTTGGCCCGGTGCCCAGACTTCGACATCGTAGGTTTTGGCCGAGCCAAAGCCAAGATCGCCGGTACAGAGCAGCTTGGTGCGGAAGGGCAACCCAAGCAAACGGGCGCATTCTTCGGCATCGCGGCGCAACTGTTCGAGGGCCGCGTAGCTCTGGTCGGGCCGTTCAAAGCGATACATCTCGACTTTATCGAACTGGTGGCCGCGCTTGATGCCGCGCACGTCACGCCCGGCACTCAACTGTTCTTTGCGAAAACAGGGCGTGTAGGCGACGTGATGAACCGGCAACTGCGCCGCCTCCAGAATCTCGTCGGCGTAGAGGCTCGTCACTGGCACTTCGGCGGTGGGTACCAGCCACAGGCCCGATTCCTCGTCGCGGTAGAGATTGTCCCGGAACTTGGGCAGTTGCCCAGAGGCCCAAAGCGCGGCTTCTTTCACCACAAATGGCGTGTAAACTTCAAGGTAGCCCTGGCGAATATGTAGATCGAGCAGCCACTGAATGGTCGCCCGTTGGAGCCGCGCCCCCAAGCCGCGTAGCACGTAGAAGCGCGACCCGGCCAACTTCACGCCCTGCTCAAAGTTGATGATGCCTAACGCTTCCCCTAGTTCCCAATGCGGCTTCGCGGGGAAGGGCAACTGCCGGGCTTCGCCTTCCTGATAAATGACCGGGTTTTCGCTATCGTCTTTGCCATCAGGCACGTCAGGGTGCGGCAGATTACGCAGTTCGAGCAGCGCTGCCCGCTGTTCTTCTTCCACTTGCGTGAGCGCTTTGTCGAGCAGGCTGATGCGGTCGCCGACCTCGCGCATGGCGGCGATCTGCGGCTCACGCTCGGCGGCGTCGCGCAGCTTACTAATCGCCTTCGAGACCGTGTTGCGCTGGGCTTTCAGTTCTTCCACCTCGCGCAACAAGGTGCGGCGGCGTTCATCGCAGACCAGCACCCGGTCAACCAGCGTTCCATCCACACCGAAGCGAGCGAATTGGCGCTTGACCTCGTCCGGCTGTTCCCGTAGAAGCTTGATGTCGAGCATCGTAGTTTTGCCTTATTTGCCGAGTTGACCGAGAAGCTGGATGATCTCGTTCAGCCCGATGCCGCTCAGATTGCCATCATTGATACCCGCAAAAACCTGGCGTGCCAGTTCACGCTGGGCCGGATCGGCGATACGGGAAAGCACCAAGTAAATCCGCTCGCCGTCGCGAATGAAGAAGGTCGCGTAAGGACTGCCACCCCGCGCCAAAGCTTGTTCGACTGCGCGGCGCACCAAGGGATGCGCGACAAGCACAAAGTCGTCGGCAGATGCCCCTGGCGGCAATTCCCCTGAAGCTGGTGCTGAGTCGGGCGGATCGCCTTGGGCCAACGAGGTCGGCTTGGCCTCCGAGGATGTCAACGGCAACCCCATTTGGGGGCCAACCTTGGATGGGAAATCGCCCCAGGCCCGGTTGAGCATCCAGAGGACAAGGCCGAGGAGAGCCAGGCCCGCGACGAACAGCAGGGCGATGATCGTCAGATCCATTTTTTAGATTGTAGACCAGGTTTCAGGTGCTAGGTTTCAGGTTTCAGGTCAAGCACATCAGGAAGACTTACGTGGCCCAAGACTGTAAAGTACCTACGAACCTTGTCTTGGATTTTAGATTGCAAGACAAGGTTCGAGGGGCTTTACAATTTCAGTTCGTGCAAGCCGTTTTGATGCGTTCCCCCTGAAACCTGAAACCTGACCCCTGACCCCTAACCCCTGCCCCCTGCCCCTAAACGCAAACACCAACGGGGAGGGACTCGCCCTCCCCGTTGCCTAAGTCAGCGGTGATGAGGCGGAACCTACCCTTCGTCACTGCTGCCGGTGCCGAGGAAGGGGTAGAGCATCCCCATCGTGAGCGACGAGTGGCTCGCGGAGCCGTCGCTGAAGCGGAAGGAGCCGAGGACTTTCATGTAGTTGGCCCGCTCGAAGGCGGCGGGTTCGGCGACGTGGCGCTGGCTCATGCTGCCCTGCATCTGGCTGATCGACTCGTACTCGTGGGCTTCCATCCAGGCCCGCAGGTCAGCGATGACTTCGCGCACATGCTGGCTTGGGGATTCGCCCTTGAGCAGCGCGGAGGCGAGCATCGTGACTTTGGCCCCAGCCATCATGCTCTTGAGCACATCGGGGGCCGTGTGGACGCCACTGGTGATGGCGAAGTCAAGCGGCACGCGCCCGTAGAGCAGGGCGACCGCCCGCAGGGGCAGCCGCAGTTCGTCCGAGGTGCTCAGGCGCAGATTGGGGGTGACTTCGAGCGCTTCAAGGTCAAAATCAGGCTGATAGAAGCGGTTGAAGAGCACCAGCGCGTTGGCCCCGGCAGCCTGGAGGCGCGTGGCGAGGTTCGGAAGCGCGGTGAAGTACGGGCTGAGTTTCACCGCCAAGGGCACCGTGATTTCGGCCCGCACTGCCGTCACGAGGTCAACGTAGGTCTGTTCAAGTTGGGTGCTGGTGATGGCGGGATCAGTTGGGATGTAGTAGATGTTGAGTTCGACGCCATCAGCCCCGGCTTCCTGCATCAGCTTGGCGTAGCGTACCCAGCCGCCGGGCGAAACCCCGTTCAGGCTGGCAATGACGGGGATGCCCGCTTCGGTCTTCAGGCGTGCAAGCTGATCCACGTAACGTTC
>CAIRDL010000735.1 GCA_903877345.1 uncultured Oscillochloris sp.
CTTCGGTACACGAAACGACACGTGGTGTGGCGAGCAGGACGTTGCTATCGTCGAGATCGGTCACCTTGGGTTGGTTCATCGCCGTATCGTACCGCAGGTTGAGCCAACTGCGTAAGTCCTAACTGAACTTCCCTTCCCCTGAGCGCATGAGGTACCTCGATGCCCCGCTGGTTTAATGTTGCTGGCCCGTGTCGGCCCGACCTCCATTACATGCTCCCGGCAATGGCCCGTCTCCCTGATGTGCTGCGCCTCATCACCCAGCAGAACTACTTTGTGCTGCACGCCCCACGTCAGACCGGCAAAACCACGGCGATGCTCAGTCTTGCCCAAGCACTCACGGCGAGCGGCGAGTGGAACGCCGTGCTCCTCTCGATGGAGGTTGGTGCACCCTTCAGCGCTGATCCGGGGGCGGCGGAGACGGCGATCCTCGCAGAGTGGCACCTGATGGCGCGCTGGCAACTCCCAGCTGAGCTTGCCCCGCCCCCTTGGCCCCACGCCAACCCCGGTGCCCAACTCAGTGCCGCGTTGAGCATGTGGGCAGCCCAATCGCCACGCCCGTTGGTGCTCTTTCTTGACGAAATTGACGCCCTGCAAGACGCAGCCCTGCTCTCGGTGTTGCGGCAACTGCGTTCGGGCTATGCCCGCCGTCCCACCGCCTTTCCCCACGCCCTCGCGCTGATTGGCTTGCGTGATGTGCGCGACTACAAGGTGGCCTCCGGGGGAAGCGAGCGGCTCACCACCGCTAGTCCCTTCAACATTAAGGCGGAGTCGCTGACGCTCCAGGATTTCACCCCAGCGGAGGTGGCGGCGCTCTATGCTCAGCACACGGCAGATACTGGGCAGGTCTTCACTCCGGCGGCGGTGGCCCACGCCTTTGAACTTACGCAAGGCCAGCCGTGGCTCGTCAATGCGCTTGCCCGCCAAGCGGTTGAGGTAATCGCGCCCGACCCGGCGCAGCCCATTGACTACCTTCAGCTTGAGGCGGCCAAAGCCGTGCTCATTCAGCGCCAAGACACCCACCTCGACAGTCTTGCGGAACGGTTGCGGGAACCACGGGTGCGGGCGCTGATCGAACCCATCCTTGCGGGCACCGTGCCCACGGAACTCCCCGTGGATGATGTGCAGTTTGTCCAGGATCTGGGGTTGGTGCGACTCGATCCGCACGCCGGATTGGTGATTGCCAACCCGATCTACAGCGCCATTATTGCCCGGAGTCTCACCACCACCACGCGAGCGTTCTTCCCAGCGCTCCTGCCAACGTGGCTGGATATGCAGGGGCGGTTGGATGCGACCCGCTTGCGCGAGGCGTTGCTGCGTTTCTGGCGGCAGCACGGCCAGCCCTTGCTCGGCACGACCGCCTATCACGAAATTGCGCCGCATCTGGTGCTGATGGCCTTCCTTGACCGGGTGGCGAATGGCGGCGGGCGCGTCGAGCGCGAACTGGCCGTGGGGCGGGGCCGTCTCGATCTCCGCCTGGAATACGGCGAGGTGGTGCTGCCCATTGAGGTGAAGGTCTGGCGCGATGGAACGCCCGATCCGCTCCGCGACGGCGTGAATCAATTTGACCAGTACCTCCAGGGGCTTGGCGTGATCACCGGCTGGCTGGTGATCTTCGACCAACGGCGCGGTCAGCCCCCCATTGCCGAGCGCACGACGACCGAGGAAGTCACTGCGCCGAGTGGTCGCTTGGTGCTGGTGATTCGGGCGTAGCAGACGCGCCCCTCGCTCTTTTGGCCGCGAACCGATCTACCGGAGGAGACCTTGAATACACCATCGTCTGTGCAGGTGCGCGCTCTGCGGCATGACCACTCCGGCTTTATCGCCAGATGCCTCGCAGCTTTCGTTGGCCGTACCCGCGAATTGGCCGCCGTTCGTGTTGAACTCGCTGCACTCCAAGCCACTGGCGGCTACCTGATCATCAGTGGCGACCCTGGGCAAGGCAAGAGTAGCCTGATTGCCCGTCTGCTCCAGGACGATGACCCGGAGCAGACGGTGCAGCATTTCATCCCGCTGCGACCCGGCCCCGATCACGACGTTGCGCTGCTGCACAATTTGCTTGCCCAACTCATCCTCAAGCATGGCCTCCCATCCATTTACGTCGCCACCACGAGCCGCGCCGCCTTGCGTGACTATTTCGCCCAGGCGTTGCGGACAATTGCCGCTGCTGGTCGCCGCGAACTGATCATGCTTGATGGTCTCGACCAACTTGCGGCGGATGCCGATGGCGCGTGTGACCTCAGTTTTCTACCGTTGGAGCCGCCGCCTGGGGTGGTTTTCGTTCTCGGCACCCGTCCGCACGATGCGCTGCGCCGCTTAGAACTGTGTAAGCCGACACGCACTTACTGGCTGCCCACCCTTAGCCGCACTGACTTCGACCTCGTTCTGCACCATCGTGGGGTGCGCGACCTCGACCCGGCACTCGTGAACCGCTGCTACACAGCGATGGCGGGGAATGCGCTCTACCTCGATCTGGTCGCGGCTGAACTGGCCCGCCTCGCTGGGCCACCGCCTGACGAACTGATCGCCCAGGTGCTCACCCGCCCGGGCCACCTCTTTGCGCTCAAGCTCAACCGCTTGCACCGCCCTCGTCCCTGCTGGCGCATGCAGCGAAAGCCGATCCTCGGGTTGTTGCTCGCCGCCCGCGACCCGCTCAGCCCAGCGGCTATCGGCGATCTCCTCGGCCTCACGTCGGCGGTCTGTGTGGCGGCCTTGGCCGACCTGGATGACCTGCTCACCTGCGATGGCTTGGGGCGGTACGCCCTTTTCCACCTGCGCTTGGTTGATTTTCTGCGCGAAGACGCACACCACCTCGAACGTGAGTCGCACGTCACTCCGGCTGATGAGCGCGCCTACCACCAACGCCTCGCTGACTGGTGCGCCGCCGGTGACGTGGCGCTGATCTGGCAGCCGACGGACGTGGCGCTGGTGGCCGAGCAGCGGGCCTACGCCCGACAATCCTTGGTCGCGCATCTCGTTGCCGCTGCGTGCTACGAACGCCTCTGGCAGGTGCTTGATGCTGCTGCCTACTGCCACGCCCAGATGCAGGCTGACCCCAGCGGGCGCAGTATGCTGCGCGACCTTGACGCCGCCCGCGATGCGGTCATTGCCGCTGGGTATCAGGATCGTGCCCGCAGCCTTGTGCTGCTCCCGCGCCTCTACGACTATAGCCTGCGGCGTGGCCGGATTGCCAGCCAAGCGGATGCCCTCCCTGTGGATCTGCTGGTGCTGCTGGTGCGCGTCGGTAGAGCGCAGGAGGCGTTCAGCATCGCGGAGGTGCTGAGCGACCCGCTGGGCAAGAGCGTGGTGTTCCTCCAGCTTGCCCAAGCGCTGCGCCAAGCCGAGCAGCCGAGCGCTGCCACGCAACTGGTCGCCCGTGCCCAGAGTTTGCTTGGTGCGTTGTGGGCAGAGTCACCCCAACACCTGGCGGATCAATTGCAGGACGAAGAACATGATCATGCGGCGAAGTTGCTGGATCTGCTCTTGAGCGGTGATGCCGACGTGATCGAGGCGCTCTGCACCGTGGCGCTCCAGCCCTTTTCCCCGCACGTCATCGCTGCTGCGACGGCTGATGTCCTGCACCTGATCCGCCTTGGTCTGCTCGTCCTGCGCGCCCTCGTTCGCACGGGTATGGTTCCTGAAATGACCGCCAGCGATCTGCTTGATCGCAGGCTCGATCCGGCGCAGATGACCCGGATGCAACGCACATGGACGGCGGTTTGTCTTGCCGTGACCACCCTTGACGAGTCAGAGTCGCTGATCAAACAAAGCCTTGCGCTGATCAATGATCTCCATTCCAACGCGCTCTGGCTCGGGCTACGCACCCTTGCCGCTCAGTTGTTGATCGAGCGTGGGCAGGCTGAGGCGGGAGAAGCGCTGCTACTGCCGATGCTCGACCACCTCACCCGTCAGGTGCGCCTGGACGATGACGACGACCTCTACAGTGAGATCAGCCAGACGCTGGTACGCATCGGGCGTCACAACCTGCTCCTGGGGAAGCTGAGCACCAGCCGCTCCCTGAATGATCGGCTGCGGCGGCAGGCCGCGACGGCCCTGCTGGAGCTTGATCATGGGACGGCGGCGCTGCCGCTGATTTCCATGCTGGAGAACGTGATCACGCGCTGCGACATGCTGTTGGATGCGGCGGAGGTTCTGGCGCGCACGGGGCATCTGGCGCAGGTGGGTTCCATCTATGACGAGGTACTGACGACGAGCGACCTCGTTCTCGCCCAGGGCACGCGCTCCGACATCCTGCTGCGGCTGGCCGAGCAGCGCTTGGCGCAGGGCGATGGCGCTGCGGCGCTGGCGGCGCTGCGCCGGATTGAGGCGCTGCAACCCTTGAACCTGATGGGCCAACCACCCTGGCCGGCGTGGCGGGTGCAAACACCGCCTCCTTCGCGGGGCCTCCGTGGTGCGCTCCAGTATCATGGCGCACTGCTGGCGCTGGCCCGCAGATTAGTCGAGGCCAACCAGCCCGTCCTTGTCGGCGCAATTTGTGCCGAGGTGCTGGCGTTGGTGGCGTGGTTGGATGCCGCTGAGCAGGCTGAAGCCCTCGCGCAGACGCTGGATGTGTTGGGCGACCTACCGCCCGACGCGGCGGTGCTGGGCATGACCCGCGACGCCCAGGCGCTCCTGGCGCGCATCACCGACCACCCGCGCCGGACGGAGGTGCCGCACGAGGTGGCTCAACGGCTCACAAAGCAGGGGCGCTTTGAGGCAGCGAAGGAAGTAGCGGCCCAGATTGGCAACGTATGGGAACGTGGGAGAGCGCAACGCGATCTGGTGCAGGCGCTCATCGCGACCAACCGGCGGGCGGAGGCGGCGGCGCTGGCGGCTCAGATTGACGAGCCACGGCAGCGAGCGTCAGCCACCTGCGATCTGGTGGACGCCCTAATCGCCATCGGCCAATTGGCGGCAGCGGCGGCGCTGATCGTCCAGATTAACGATGGGCAGCATCGGGCAGCGGCGCAATTCGCGCTGGTGGAGGCGCTGAGTGCGACCGACCACATAGATGCGGCCAAGGCGCTGGTGGCCCAGATGGCGGCGGGTCACTGGCGGCATAGCGCCCAGTTGGCCCTGGCCCAAGATCTGGCGGATCGGCAGCGCTTCACGGAGGCTATCGCGATCGTGCATGCGCTCGACGACACCGACCTCGATGGTATGCCTTTGCAGAGCAGGGGGTGGCGGGACAAACCCATTGCCGACGCCGCTGGTCGGGCTCCCGCGCTCCGGGTCATTGTGGGCCTTCAGATTCGCCACGGCCAGTTGGCGGAAGCCCAGGCGGCGCTCGCGCTGATTGATGATCGCGACGATCTGGCCGCGTTGCGGCTGGAGGTGGCGACGGCCCTGGTTGATGGCGGTCACCGTGCGCCCGCCGCCGCGTTGGTCGCCACGGCCTTGGCTGAGGTGCGAGCCGCTGCCGATGACGCCCACCGCGCCGAGGTACGCATGAGCAGCATCGAACACCTCGCGGGCCGGGGGCACCTGCGGCTGGCCGTGGCGTTGGCCCGCTTGCTTGCCACGCCCTTCATTCGTGTGCGGGTACTCTCATCGTTGGCGATTGAACTTCGCAGGGCTGGAGCCGACGCTGAGGCAGCCGTCGTCACAGAGGAGTTTCTCGTCTTGGCGCAGAAGCTTGATGAGACGTGGCTCTGGGAAGACCTGGAACGGGATACCATCGGCGATCTGGTTGAGCAGGGACGCCTTGCTGATGCGGTTCAGTTGGCCCGCAGTGCGCCTCGGGTGGCGACGACCGAGCGGCCACCGGATCAGGAAGAACGCATCAATCGCCGCACCGTGCGGCTGCTGGATCTGGCGCAAGCACTGGCGAGCTGCGGCTACGCTTCCGAGGCTGGCGCAAGCATTGCGGAGGCCGCTGCGATCATGCTGCCAGTCGCCGCGAGTCGCGTCGCCGACCAGCCACTGTGGCGGGCGGCGGCCATGTTGGTCGAGCAGCAGCGTGACGCGGACGCACTGGTACTAGCCCGCGCCATCACCGACCCACTGCTGCGGGCCGAGACGTTGCTCCTCGTGCTGTCGTCGGCGCCCACCGCTGCCGGGCCTGCGCTTTGTCGCGAGATTTTAGGTGCCTGTGCTGAGGAACGCAGTCAGCAGCAGCGCGCCGAGGGTCTGCGCCTGAAGGTGGCTGACCACTTGATGCGGCTCCAACAGTTCGACACAGCGCTGACGGCGCTCCCGTGGGCAGATCAAACGCCGCTGCCGATGGAACAGGTCGTGACGTGTCCGTTAACCGGGGCAGGGCCACTGATCGGCGATCCGCCGACGGACAAGCACCGTTTGCGGCGCCAACTCATCTGGGTGCTGGCGAGTCAAGGGCGCACGACCGAGGCCCAAGCGTTGGTCGCGGGCGTCATGGGCTATCGGCAGCAGATTGGTGAGCAACGCACGCTGGTGCTGGCGCTGACGGCACAGGGCCACCCCTCGTCAGCCCTGGCGCTGGCGCAAGGGGTGGTTGATGACGACGACCAGCGCAGCAACCTCCTGCTGACGATTGGCGAGACCCTGGTCACGCTGGGCGAGACGACGCGGGCGGGCGATCTCGTAGACGGCCTCGCGGTGACGGGACTCTCCGCCCAGGCCCGCTTGGTGGGACTCCAGTGTCGGCTCGGTCATTTGTCGGAGACGCAGGCACTGGCCGCAATGGGTCGGCTGCCGTTGGTCACACAGCCCGCAGCGGCGCAGATTCTCGCCGAACACGGCTATGCCAAAGCGGCGGGGGAACTGCTCGACGCTCCGGCGCATGGGCATGGTTTTCAGACCGGCACCCACGTCGCAGCGCGGCTGGCGGTCGCGCAGGCATTCGCCGACCAAGGACACTGGGAAGCGGCGCTCAGTGAACTTGACCGGATGCCGAAACAGATCAAGCACGACCCGCTCCGTCACCCGCCCCTGGCCGTCGGCACGCTGCTCAGCGCCCCTGATCGTCCGCTTGCGACGGCGCAGCACCGCAACGCCGCGCTTGCTGCGTTAGCCCGGATCATGGTGAACCAGCGAAAGGCGAGTCAGGCGCTCGTCGCGCTTGCCCGGATTACCGATCCGGGGCAGCAGATCAATGCGTTGAGCGAGTTCATCCCACGCGTGATCGCGCATGACGAACAAACGTTGGCACTGGAGTACGTGCAGGTGCTCATCCGCACGACCACCCTGCTTGATGATGCGGAGACAGCGGTTGACGCGCTCTTGCACGCGAACCGCTGTCTCGTGGCGTTGGGGCAGCTTGCTGAGGCGGCAACGGTGGCTTGGGCCGCACTGGACTGGGTGCAGCACATGCGCGATCCGCAGGCGTACGCAGCGCAGGAGGTCGCCATCGTTGAAGCGCTGCTCGCCAGCACAGCTTTGCAGGATGCGTTGACCGTTGCCTCCCGCATCAACGATGTGGATGCGCGAGTGACCGCCTTGTTGGCGGTGGCTGCCGCCGACCCGCCGACGAGTTGGGCGCACCTCCATGCGCTGGTTCAGCACCATTGGCGCACTGCACAGACCTCTGCGGATGTACTCGCGCTGTTGCCGCTGGCCCAGCACCTCATCACCGAACACCCGGCCCTTGGCGACGCATTGGAGGTCGTTATCGTCGCGTCAGCGCAAGCCACGGGTACCTCGCCCTTGTGGGGGTAGGCGTGCAGACTACGTCCCCATCCGGCCAGTTCATGCTGACCATCTTCGCGGCCCTGGCCCAGTTGGAACGCGACCAGATCGTGAAGCGCACCGCCGATGGCCGCACGGCACGCGGGCGAAAGGACGGCGAGTTAGGCGGGAGTTTGCCCTTGGGCTACCGGCGCGAGGGCGGAGTGGTCAAGGTGGACACTGCTGGTGCGGCCATCGTACGGCGCATTCACAGCCTACGGGCGGCACGGTACTCCCTGGGCTCGATTGCCGGGGTGCTGAACAGCGAGGGCGTGCCGACGACGCACGGGGGGCGCTGCTGGTACCCGTCGAGCGTGCGGGAGGTGCTGGTGAACGAAGGGGTCTATCGGGGGGCGCGGCGCGGGGCGAGTGAGACACGCTGGCCGATCATTCTCGACCAGAGCATCCCGTCGGCGGGGCGGATACGTTCCTCGGTGCGGGGGCGCACCGTGCGTGCAATGCCAGCGGAGGAATGACCCATAGCAAAACGTGGGCAAAGGTATGGCAAGAGCAGGACAGCGGTGGCGAACCTGCCGCACACCGCTGTCCTAGCCCACCTCATCGTCTCCCGCTACGGCACCACCTCAGTCAGTTCCTCCCCCAACGGGAGCGTGTCAGCGCTACCCTGCGCCAAGGCGCGAAGCCGCATAAACACATCCACCGAGAGCAGCACGCCCGTTGGGTACCCTTTCTGCGTCACGATGATGGGCCGCTGGCGCTCTTTGGC
>CAIRDL010000736.1 GCA_903877345.1 uncultured Oscillochloris sp.
GTTATGCCAATCACGACCCCCGTTATGCCAATCACGACCCCCGTTATGCCAATCACGACCCCCGTTATGCCAATCACGACCCCCGTTATGCCAATCACGCCTGCGCAGACCCTCGCCACGAGGATGTGCAGCCAACAGACAGGCACCGCAAGCTATGGCGGTTGCGCAAGCGCCACCCTCACGCCCGGCGGTTGAAGCCGCAAGCTACGGGCTACGAAGTCCGCTTGGACGGGCGCATCGAGCCTGCTTCAGTAGGCTTGGTACACGGAGCCGAGGGCTTCCGCCCTACGGCGAGCGACTTTGACGTAGCCCTATTGCCCCAACCGCCAAATTGACGCCCTCGCCAAACCGTGTTATGCTCTGCGCGCATTCGTCAAGCGCTATGGTCAAGCCCAATGTATAACTATCCCTCGAAGCAGTACAAGCAGGTCAAGAAACCGACCGTAAGGTCTGGGTAGCGCTGCTTGCACGCGAGGTTCGAGTGTAGGCCCGGCTCACCAGACCACATGGTGAGGCGGGTTTTTGCTGTTCGCCACGGAGGAACCGATGCGACGGATAAGCCCCGCCCCGTTGCGCGTCGTCTATACGCCGCGCACCTGTCGCCTCGAACTCTTCGGGGCTTGTCAAGTCAGACAAGGATAGACGCTGTATGTCGCCATTTGAGCGCGTGGCCTTCGTTGATACGACCTTGCGTGAGGGTGAGCAGTTCGCCACGGCCCGCTTCAACAGCGCCCAACGCCTCGCCATTGCCGAAGCGCTTGACGCCTTTGGGGTTGAGTATATTGAATTGACCTCGCCCGCTGCTTCGCCGCAAAGTGCCCGTGACCTCGAACGGATCGCCAAGCTCGGCTTGCGTTCGCGCATCGTCACCCACGTCCGCTGCCATCTTGATGATGTACGCCTCGCCGTCGAATGTGGCGCGCAGGGCGTCAATATGCTCTATGCCACCTCGGAGCAACTGCGCCACGCCAGTCACGGGCGCAACCTCGACCAAATCATCGAGGAAGCCGCCATCGTCATTGATTACCTCAAGGGCCAGGCGGTTGAGATTCGCTTCTCGGCTGAAGACACGTTCCGCACCGATCTCAGTGAACTGATCCGCATCTACAGTAGCGTCGCTGCGTTGGGCGTGCATCGTGTCGGGTTAGCCGATACCGTCGGCATCGCTACGCCGCGTCAAGTCTACGCCACTGTCGCTGAGGTGCGAGCCGCTGTGAGTTGCGACATCGAGTTTCACGGCCATAATGATGCGGGGTGCGCTGTCGCCAATGCCTTCTGCGCCTTGGAAGGCGGGGCGACACACATTGATGTGACCGTCCTCGGCATCGGTGAGCGCAACGGCATCGCTTCCCTCGGCGGCATGATTGCCCGCCTCGCCACCCTCGACCAAGCGCTGGTGGCCCGCTATGACGTGGGGATGCTCACCGAACTTGATGCGATGGTCGCGGCGATGGTCGGCATTCCGATCCCCTTCGATGCGCCCATCTCCAGTCCCTACGCCTTCCACCACAAGGCTGGGATGCACACCAAAGCGGTGCTCACCGACCCGCGCAGCTACGAGGCGCTTGACCCGGCGGCGTTTGGCCTTGCCCGCACGGTGGCGGTGGCCCATCGGCTGGTCGGTTGGCACGCCATCGCGGAACGCGCCCGCGAGTTGGGCATTTATCTGAGTGAGCCTGCTGCCCGTCAAGCTGCGGCGCGCATTAAAGCCCTGGGCGATGAGCACGAACTGGATAGCACGACGGTGGACGAGTTGTTGTATGAGTACGCGGAGTAGAGGTGCAGGAGGTTTTGTGGCACAGACGTTGAGTGAGCAGATTCTCTCGCGGGCGGCGGGTCGCTCCGTGGCGGCAGGCGAGGTGGTGACGGTCAATGTA
>CAIRDL010000737.1 GCA_903877345.1 uncultured Oscillochloris sp.
CGTATTAGTAATTTACCGTCCGGTTATTGGAGGCGGTAGAACATCAGCGGCCCGCCCGTAGCCGGGGTCACCGTGAACGGACTATTGCCCGGGACCGGCGTCCACTGGCTCGACGGCAGCGCCACGTTGGTGGACTGCAGCAGGGTGGCCGTGCCCGTCCAGCTAATCGTCAATTTCCCACCGCTGTACACCGGCTCCGAGAAGCTGGCCGGTCCTGGGGCGTACGAGGAGAGGTAGATGCCGGAAATCGGCGTCAACTGCCCCGCCGGAGTCGGATCGCCTGCAAGCCGCCACGCCACTTTCACGTAGTCGCCGCCACCACCCTCCACTTGCAACGCACGGATGAAATAAGCCGTGTTGGCCTGCAAGGTGATCGGTTGCGATGTGCGAGGATTACTGGCGCTCGGCTCCGCGAACCCATTGCAACATCCAGGTTCGTTTGCAATCAGCACCGCGCCCTGCGGGTCGGACGAATTAACACTGTTGGTGTTCATCAACAAGTCCGACTGGTCGTCGCTGGCAATGAAGAACGTGTAGTCCCCCGTCACCTTGGGCGTAATCCAGCCCGACAGACTGGCACCGTAGTTGTCGCCCGCTGCGCCAAACCCCTTGTTGTTGAGATCACCCCCGGTGACAGGAGTCGAGTCAAACGTGCTCGAACCCGCGTTGGTTTGCGGTGCATTGTTCAGATAATTCTGATTACCAGTCAGGGCGCTCACCCCGCCGGCAACCGACCCAAGGTAGTAGTAGTCCCAAACCACCAACCCCTGCGAGAGGAAGGGCGCCCGGAATGTCACATTCGTGGCCACGAGCAGGTTTTGCGACACGGTCTGATCTTTCACCCCGCTGATGCTCAGCGTGTAGGTCTGACCCGGCGTCAGCCCGGTGGTGCTAATGACAGCCTCCCGCCAGTCCGCGCCGACGGGTGCGGCGACTACTTCCTGCGGGACCGTGAAACCACTCACGGTTGCGCCGGCGATGGCGTACGTGCCCGCGTATGCGTCAATGCGCTTGTTGAACCAGACCTTGACCAGGAAAGGCGAAGTTCCCGCCGGATTGGGCGTTCCCAGCGCTACGACGCCCAGGACCTTAGGCGCGGTTTGATCGAGGGTGATCACTACGTTCACTGGTGTGGTGGTGGCTCCGCCGCCCGGCATCGGGTTGCTGACCTGGAGCTTGTAGGAACCATTGTCCGATGGCGTGGTTTGCGTAATCACCAGCGTCGGGCTGGTGACACCCCCGGAATAGTGGGTCGTGCCGTCATAGTTCTGTGCTCCGGCATCGAGGGCTACATTATCCTTATACCATTGGAAGGTGATGGGGTAGCCCGTTACCGCGGCCGTCAACGTGACCGTGCTGCCTTCGTTGGTGGTGACACCTACCGGTTGGGTGGTGATCACCGCCGGAGCAAACAGAGCCGACCAGTGGTTCGAGATCTGGTTGGCGGAAAGGGCGTGGCTATAGAATGCAACCTCGTCCATGATACCGTCAAAGCCAATATACTGGCCGCTGCGAGTGGCGATGGCGAGCGTCGCCGTCTGA
>CAIRDL010000738.1 GCA_903877345.1 uncultured Oscillochloris sp.
TGCCGCTTTGGTGCAGGTGCGCGGACGCCCACGCGGCCCCGCCACCGGCATTGTGTTGGCTGACGATACGGTGCTGACCGCTGACCATGTGCTTGAGCGGGACGATGAACTGAGTATTGAGGCACCCGATGGTCGCACGTTACCAGCGCAGTTGGCTGGTCGCGACCACGCCAGCGACTTGGCGCTGTTGCGGGTGTCGGGGCTCAGCCTCGCCCCGGCTGCCTTTGTGACGACCCCAGCGCGGGTCGGTCAAATTGTGTTGGCCGTCGGTCGCCCTGGGACGACTCCGATGGCCTCGTTCGGCATTGTGAGTGCGGTTGGCGGCCCTTTGCGCGGGCATCGTGGGGCCGTACTCGAACAGTTCATCCAGACCGATGCGATCCCCTATCCCGGTTTCTCAGGCGGGGCGCTAGTGGACGCGAACGGGGCCGTGGCGGCGGTGCTGACCACTGGCTTAGCTGGCGGGGTGGCGCTCGGCGTACCAGCGGCGCTCGCCCTGCGTATCGCGGAAACGTTGGGGAGTGCCGGGTTCATTAAGCGGGGCTTCCTCGGTATTAGCAGCCAGCCGGTTGAGTTGCCCGAGGGTCAGCGGGCGGGCCTCAGCCAAGAGCGGGGGCTGTTGGTGGTGCGTGTTGAACCCGGCACCCCGGCGGCGCAAGGTGGCCTGCTTTTGGGCGATGTACTAATCGCCTTCGATGGTCTGCCCCTGACGGATACTGACGAACTTCAGGCGCTGTTGGTCGGCGACCGGGTGGGCAAGGCCGTGCCGGTGCAGGTGCTGCGCGGTGGTACGTTGCTGCTGCTCAGGGTTACGGTCGGCCAGGGGTGATAGGTTTGGGGTTTGGGGGATGGGGGTTAGAATGCTTTGCATGTGCAAAGGGCTTTATCGTCTGTACGGTTCGTAGTAGCGGCTTCCGCGTTAAGAAGCCTTGCACCTGAACCCCGACCCCTGAACCCCAACCCTCAACCCCCGACCCCCAACCCCCAACCCCCAACCCCCAACCCCTAGTAAGGATAGACAATGACAACCAGCGAACTTGAGCAGCCTGCCGTGAGCGCCCTCGTCGGCGCAGCGGCAACGGGATTAGCGGCACGGGCACGGGCAAGTGTGGTACAGGTGCATGGACGCGGCCCGGGGGGCGGCTCCGGCGTGGCGTGGCGCGACAGCCACACTGTTATGACGAACTTCCATGTCGTGGCCGGGGTTGGTGCGCAGGTTGAGGTTTTGACCCATAACAACATGCGCCACAAGGCCCGGCTCATCGCTGGCAATCCGCGCCTCGACTTGGCGCTCCTCGCGGTTGAGGGTGCGGAGTTGCCCCCAGCCCCGTTGGGCGACTCGGCGCGGCTGCGGGTGGGCGAGTTAGTCTTTGCGGTGGGCAATCCGTGGGGGCAGCGCGGCGTAGTCACGGCGGGCATCGTGAGTGCCGTCGGCGATCTGCCGGCGGGGCCGGATGAACAGCCCGCCAGCTACATTCGCTCCGATGTCCGCTTGGCCCCGGGGAATTCGGGCGGGCCACTCCTGAATGCCCACGGCGAGGTGGTGGGGATCAATGCGATGATTTTTGGGGGCGACCTTTCGGTGGCGATTCCTACCCACGTCGCCTTGGCGTGGGGCAGTCGCCTGCCCGCCCGACCCGTCTTCCTGGGGCTAGGCGTGCAGGCGGTCGCTGACGGCCAGCGCACGGGGCTGTTGGTGGCGCAATTAGCGCACAGTGGCCCCGCCGCGACCGCTGGCCTCATGGTGGGCGATCTGCTCCAGGCGCTCGCGGGGCAGCCCTTGACCGTCACCGATGATCTGCTGACGGTGCTGGCAACCCACGCGCCCGGCGACACCCTCAAGGTCGCGCTCATCCGTGGCGGGCGTCCGCTAACGCTGACGGTAACGCTGGCGGCACAAGGCTAACCGGGGAGCGCCATGACGACGGTTTTTATCATTGCGCCGACGCCCGCTTTGCGCGCGGGACTGCGGGCGATGCTGATGGGCGAGGGGGTTGAGGTAGTGGGTGAAGCGGCTGGCGCGACTCTTGCGCCAGCCGTTGATGTGGTGCTCGTCGCTGGCACCGACCCAACGGCGGTGGGGCGCGCCTTGTCTGGTGATGAGGGTGCCGCCCTAGTGGCGCTCAGCGATGACCCGCGTTTGCCCGCCCTGTTGCGGACGTTGCCCCTACGCGGTTGGGCGCTGACCTTGCCCGACGCCAGCGCCGAGGAGTTACGCGCTGCGGTGGGCGCTGCCGCCCAAGGCTACGCCGCTGTGCCTCGGCAGTTGGCCGACCAATTAGCGCCACGAGTGACGGGCGCGCCGCCAACCGAACCGCTCACCGCCCGCGAGGGCGAGGTGCTGGCCTTGTTGAGCCTGGGGTTGCCTAATAAACAGATCGCCTTGCGGCTTCAAATTAGCGAGCACACGGTCAAGTTCCACATCGCCTCGATCTTCGCCAAGCTGGGTGCCGCCTCGCGCACCGAGGCGGTCAGCATTGGGGCACGCCAGGGGCTGATTACGCTGTAAGGAAAGCGAAATTTTTTAATCATCTAGGCCGTGCAGATGATCCGTGATGCGTGATCCGTGACCGGGCTGCATCCTGACGGATCACGCATCACGGATCAGACGGGAGGTTTTAAAATTTCCGCTTGCCTAAGTCAAGGGTTCAGAGGCGAGGGGTCTGCTTTCAGATCAAACCCATTCGGCGCGTCTGGTATGATACGCGCCAGAACCTTTGATAGCGAGAGAGATGCCCTTATGCACCTGTTGGTCTACACCTTCGACAGCGCGGCCCAGGCCGAGGAAGCCCGTGCGGATCTTGAAACCCTTGACCGGCAAATTGGCGAGCAGCACGGCCATTTCGCCGTGGTGCAAAAAGATGGCGACGGGATGATCAGCCTGCGCGAGCCCCACGATCTGCGGCAGGAACTCGCCCACATCGCGGCCTCGGTCGCTGGTGGGGTGACGTGGTTTCTCTACACGTTTGTTGGCCTGATGGGTACGCCGCCCGCTGTTTTGGCCGAGCAGGCCACCGATGATGCGGCCCACCGCATGGTGCAAGATAGCGGCTTCCCCGACCAAGCCCTCTACGAAATCGGTGCGGCCCTGACGGCGGGCAGCGCCGCTGTGGTGGCGGTCGTCCCTGCCACCGAGCGCGACGCCCTCGTGGCTGAACTCGAGCGCTTGGGCGGCCACCTCTGGGAACACCAACTGCCAGAGGCCGTCGCCGCTGAACTACGGGCCAGTGCCGAGCCAAAGGCATAGGGCGCACGGCGGAACCTCCAGTCGGCTCTTGACGCAGTGCATTATTTGTGATATAATACACTTAATACAACGCGGTATGCGTCGCCCGCGCTCCCTCGCATCCCGCCGTACCTTAGCCTGTACGAACCGCCGTTTGCTTGCGAACGGCGGTCTTTGCTATCGCTACGGTGAGAGTGCGGCGCACGCTGGTTGACCGACGACAATGGTGTCGTCGGTGGCACACATCCCCTGGAGGCTCCCTATGGCTCACTTCTCGCTCCCCTTCGCTGGTCTCTCCCACCTTCTCCACCAAGTCAAGTTGCCCGCAATGCCCTTCGGCGGGGTCAGCCCGCAGGAGCTTGGGTTGCTGTTGAAGAGCATTACCAGCA
>CAIRDL010000739.1 GCA_903877345.1 uncultured Oscillochloris sp.
GCGGGCAGGAGCGCGTGGTGTTCGGCGGCGAATTGATGCACCAACGGGTGGAGCATGGAGCGGTCGGGGCCAACCCGTTGGAGCAGGGCGTGGTCGGTCAGGGCGGTAAGGCGTCGCGCCACCAAGAGGTCGCGCACCGCATTGCCCGGTGGGCCGTCCGTCGCCACCACCACGGCGGCGGTTCGGCTGAAGCTCGCGGCAAAGAGCGCCGTGTGGGCGAGGAGGCGCTGCTGTTCGGCGGGCAGGAGCCGCCAACTACTTTCAAAGAGGTTGCGGATGCTGCGGTGGCGTTCGGGCAAGTCGCGCAGGTCACTCGCCAAGGCGTCGAGGTCGGCGCGCACGAGGGCGAGAATAGCGGCGGGGTCGAGTTGGGGCACCAAGCCTGCCGCGAGCATCAAGGCGAGGGGCAGCCGGTCGAGGGTTTGGCCGAGGACACTGATGGTCTGTAGTTCGGCGGGGTTGGGGGTGAAGGTTGGCGCAACGCGGCGTGCCGCATGGATGAAGAGTTGCACCGCCGGGTCGGCCTCCGGTTCAGGCGTCGCTGTCACCGTCGCAGGTTCCAGCCCACCAACGGGGAGCACGATCTCGTCGAGGAGTTGGAGCGGCACCCGTGAGGTGACGAGGAGCCGTAGGTTGGGCGCGGCGTCACGCAAGGCGCTGAGCAAGGGCGCGTGGGCGAGCAATGGCTCGAAGTTGTCGAGTACCAGCAAGATCTCGCGGGCCTTGAGGAACGTGACGAGCGAGGTGACGGTCACGTTGTGGCTGCCAGTCAGGGGGATGCCGAGGCGTTCGGCAATAGCGGCGAGGAGACCAGCCTCATCGGTGACGGGCACCAGTGAGACGAAAAAGACCCCGTCGACGAAAGCCCCGCGTTCGGCGGCGGCGGCGGCGAGGGCGAGGCGCGTCTTGCCACACCCGCCGGGGCCGGTCAGGGTGAGCAGACGGCCCAGCGGCGCGGCCACCTGGGCGGCGACAGCGGCGAGGGCCACCGTCCGGCCCATAAGCGGCGTCTCGACGGCTGGCACCTCGTAGGGCGGGGCGAACCACGCGTCGAGCGTGCCAACGCGCAACCGTGCGACGAGGGTGTTGGTTGCCGTTTCGGGAGTGGTGTCGAGGTCGCGGGCCAACATGCGGCGGCACTGCTCGTACTGAGCCAGGGCCGCACTGCGCTGTCCGGCGGAAGCCAGGGCCAGCATCAGGCGACGGTGCGCCTCCTCTCGCCACGGCTCCAGTTCCAGCCAGCGCCGGAGGTGGGTTTCGGCGGCTGCCCACTCGCCGCGTTCGGTGTGGTGGGTAGCCAGGGCATCCAGCGCCCAGACGACCTGGGTGCGGAGGCGCTCACGCCACGCTAGGAGCCATTCGTCGAAAGGCGCACTGGCACTAAAGCCCGCCAGGAAGTCGCCCTGATACAGCGCCACCGCCTCGCGTAGCGCGGCAAGACACGGGCCACAAACAGTCAAGCGGCGGTGGCGGTGGGTCTGGGCGGCGCTGATCAGGCTGCTGAGGCGGTGCGTGTCGAGGGTGAGGCCGAGGGCCGGGGTGCGTTGCACCGTTTGGCGGGTAGTTTGGGTGAAAGGGACGGGGAGCGCGGCGGGGAGAAGGGCTTGGTCGAGACGATAGAGCGCCTGCCGCAGATTGAGCAAGCCCTTCGTAGGCGGTTCATCGGGCCAGAGCAGGGCGCTGAGCAGCTTGCGCTCGTGGGGGCGGTCGCCTTCGACCGCGAGATAGGCCAAGAGGGCGCGCACGCCATTTGAGTAGAACTCGCTCAAGCTCTGACTGGCGAACTGCACACGGAAGGTGCCGAGGAGCGTGAGATCAAGAGAAAACGTTACCATAGTACTACAGTCATAGCATAGTCTAGGACTAATGGGTCAGGCTGACCGGGACTCATGTTCCGGCGGCACCGGCGGATTCACTACGATTTCACTACGGTCGGTCTGGACAATGGAATGAGGCGGGTGCCAATGATTGTACCGGCGCGAACGAGCTGTGTAAAGACGCGCCGGACAGCCAACCTTTGTAGGAGTTTCCCATGCAACCGACTCGTCCCCGTGTCCTTCCGTCCGCCCTCATGCTCTGTGCGCTGTTGCTGACGTTGTTCACGCTGAATGTCGCCCCCAGTCCCGTTGCCGTCGCTGGAACCATCCGCCGCGTCATCAGTGCCGGTGGTCTTACCTTTGGGTCCTGCGACAGCTGGGCGAACGCCTGCGACTTTCAGTACGCTCTCGCTCTCAGCCAGGGCGGCAGTGGCGGTGAACTGTGGGTGGCGGCGGGCACCTACAAACCGACAGCACTGCTTGTAGCCGGTGACCCGCGCAGCGCTACCTTCACGCTCAACGAAGGCGTGTCAATCTACGGCGGCTTCGCGGGCATCACTGAGACCTTACGCACTGAGCGCGACTGGGCCACGAACGTCGTCACGCTCAGCGGCGATCTGTCGGGGAACGATAACGCAACCTCGAGTGTTTCCTCGCTGTTGAACGATGGAACCCGCAGTGAGAATAGCTACCACGTCGTCTATGTCGCCCAAAACACGCAGGCAACGCCGGCCCCGATCCTCGACGGAGTGACGATTACGGGTGGAAACGCCAGCGGTACCACCTGGCCTAGTGATTCGGGTGGCGGGATGTTCTTCGATATCGCCCCGGTGCTGACGAATGTTATTTTTAGCCGTAATAGCTCTTATTACGGTGGTGGAATATACAGTTCATATATTAGCGGTATTGCATTTCTAAGTAACGTCATAATTAGTAGTAATTACGCATCCACTGACAGTGGTGGTTTTTTTGCTGGAAATAGCAATCTTTCCAATGTCAGATTTAGCGATAATGTTGCATATTTAAGCGGTGGGATGAACTGTAATAGTGGTAGTGCCATATTATCCAACGTAATATTCAGCGGTAATACATCCTTAGCCGATGGCGGTGGGTTACTCGTAAACACTACCAGTAGCGTCGTACTAACTGACACTATCTTCATCAACAATACTTCCCAATACAGCAGGGGCGGTGGGGTAGTGAATTACAACACTGGCAGCCCGGTGCTGACCAACGTCACCTTCAGCGGCAATAGCGCATCTGGCAGCGGTGGTGGGCTGGCAAATCTCACTACTGGCAGCCCGGTGCTGACCGGCGTCACCTTCATCAACAATACCGCTGGATCCGATGGGGGTGGGATGGCAAATACGGGCACTGGCAACCCGGTGCTGACCAACGTCACCTTCAGCGGTAATAAGGCTATGGGTCCCAATTTTCTTAGCAGTGGTGGCGGTGGGCTGGCAAATACGGGCACTGGCAACCCGGCGCTGACCAACGTCACCTTCAGCAGCAATTCCGCTGGAATGAATGGTGGCGGGATGTTAAATACCAGCACTGGCAGCCCGGTGCTGACCAACACCTCCTTCATCAGCAATACCGCTAACGCCAACGGTGGTGGGCTGGCAAATCTCACTACTGGCAGCCCGGTGCTGACCAACACCTCCTTCATCAGCAATACCGCCACTAGCAACGGTGGTGGGCTGGCAAATCTCACTACTGGCAGCCCGGTGCTGACCAGCGTCACCTTCAGCGGCAATACTACCCGATCCGCCAACGGCGGTGGGATGTACAGCCTTGACGGCAGCCCGGTGCTGACCGGCACCACCTTCATCAGCAATACCGCCTTGAGCGTTAACGGCGCTGGCGGTGGAATGTACGTCGGTGCGGGCAGCCCAGTGCTGACCAACACCACCTTTATCAGCAATACCGCCTCGGGCACCAATGGCAGGGGTGGTGGAATGACGTTTAAGGGTCCTACTGGCAGCCCGGTGCTGACCGGCGTCACCTTCAGGGGCAATACCGCCTCGGGCACTAGCGGCGTTGGTGGTGGGATGTCCATCCTTGGCGGCAGCCCGGTGCTGACCAACACCACCTTCATCAGCAATACCGCCACTACCAACGGTGGCGGGATGCATAACCTAACCAGCAACCCGACCCTGAGCAACCTCATCTTCAGCGGTAATAGTGGCGACAGTGGTGGCGGGATGTTCAACCTCGTCGCTAGCCCGACCCTGACCAACGTCACCTTCAGCAATAACAGCGGGACGAGTGGTGCCGGTGGGATGTACAACAACAACAGCAGTAACCCGACGCTGACCAACGTCACCTTCAGCAATAACAGCGGTGGCGCTGGCGCTGGGATGTACAACAGCAACAGCAGCCCGACGCTGAGCAACGTCACCTTTAGCAATAATAGCGCTAGTAATTCTGGTGGCGGAATGTACAACGGCAACAGCAGCCCGAGGCTGAGCAACGTCACCTTTCGTGAGAATAGTGCATCTTCCGGCGGTGGGATGTACAACTTTAACACCAGCTCACCGATGCTCACCAACGTCACCTTCAGTGGGAATAGTGCCAGTGGTACGGACACTTACGGCGGTGGGATGTACAACTATGGTGCCAGTTCGCCGACCCTGACCAACGTCACCTTCAGTGGGAATAGTGCCAGTGGTACGAACACTTACGGCGGTGGGATGGCCAATTCCAACATCTGCTCGCCGACGCTCACCAACGTCACCTTCAGTGGGAATAGTGCCAGTGGCACGTCCGACGCTTCAGGTGGTGCGCTGTACAATAACGGCAGCGTCCCGAAGATCAGTAACAGCATTCTGTGGGGTAATAGCGCCGCTGGAACAGGGCCAGAGATTTTCAACAGCTTCAGCACCCCAGTTATTAGCTATAGTCTGGTGTTCGGGTCAAGTGCTGGTTGGACCAGCCTGGGTACTGACGGCGGCGGCAACCTCGACACCGACCCGCTCTTCGTCAATGCCATCCTCGCCACCAATGCGCCCACGACCACGGGCGACTATCGGCTCCAGCCTGCCTCGCTCGCCATCAACGCTGGCCTGAACACCGTCATCACAACCACCACTGACCTCGCAGGCAACCCGCGCATCGTCGGTGGCACCGTGGACATGGGCGCCTACGAGGTGCAGTTTCCTGCCGTACGCAGCATCACCCGTGCGGGGGCTACCAATCCTACCAATGCTGCTAGTACCACCTTCACCGTCACCTTCAACATGCCCGTCACCGGCGTGGATAAGACCGACTTCTGGCTCACCAAGACGGGCGGACAGGTCTGGGCAAGCATCGGTACGATGAGCGGCAGCGGGACGACATGGAGCGTTCCGGTGCTTACCGTTGCCGACCAGATCGGCGCAATCCAGCTCGATCTGCTGGATGACGACTCCATCCAAAATACCGACACCACGCCAGTGCCTCTTGGCGGGAGCGGTCGGTTCAACGGCGACTTCGCCACGGGTGAGGCTTACACGATTGATCGGGTCGCGCCGACCGTCGTGATCAGCACGAGCGTGAGTAACCCGACCAACGCCAGCACCATTCCCGTCACCGTGACCTTCAGCGAAGATGTGACCGGCTTCACCGCGACCGATGTGCTGACTGGCAACGGGACGCTGGGCAACTTCACCACGGTGAGTGGCAGCGTCTACACTTTCACGCTGACACCGTTGGCTGATGGGGTGGTGACGGCGACCGTGGAGGCGGGTGTCGCCACGGACTTGGTGGGCAATGGGAATAGTGCCGCCACTCCGTTCAGCATCACCTATGCTCGTTCCAGCAACGCCGACCTGAGCGGCCTCACCCTGAGTGACGGCACGCTCAGCCCGGACTTCGCGGCTGGCACGACCAGCTACACCGCCACGGTCGCCAATCTCATCAACAGCGTGGTTGTGACGCCCACCGTCGCCGACGCCACCGCCATCGTCACGGTGAACAATGGCAGCGCCGCGAGTGCTGTTAGCCTGAGCGTCGGGGCGAACACGATCACGGTGGTCGTCACCGCCGAGGACAAGTCCACCAAGACCTACACCATCACGGTGACGCGGGCAGCTGCCTCGGCCTCCAATAACGCCGACCTGAGCGCACTCGCCATCAGCCAAGGCACGCTCAGCCCGGACTTCGCGGCTGGCACGACCAGCTACACCGCCACGGTCGCCAACAGCGTACATAGCCTGACCGTGACGCCAATCGTGAGCGACACCAACGCCAAGGTCACGGTGAATGATGGCAGCGCCGCGAGTGCCGTTAGCCTGAACGTTGGCGCGAACACCATCACCGTCGTCGTCACGGCCCAAGATGGCACAACGAAGCGAACCTACACCGTCACGGTGACGCGGGCAGCTGCCTCGGCCTCCAACAACGCCGACCTGAGCGCCCTCGCCATCAGCCAAGGCACGCTCAGCCCGAGTTTCGCGGCGGGCACGACAAGCTACAGCGCCACGGTCGCCCACAGCGTAAATAGCCTGACCGTGACGCCGACCGTCAGCGACACGAACGCCACGGTTACGGTGAATGGCGGCAGCGCGGCAAACGCCGTCAGCCTGAACGTTGGCGCGAACACCATCACCATCGTGGTCACGGCAGAGGATGGGACAACGCAGACCTACACTGTCACGGTGACGCGGATTGGGGAGGCGGAAGTCGAGATCACCCAGAGCTACAAACTGGTGAAAGAGCCGACCACGCTGGCGGCCATCGCGAACACCTTGACGCTGACGATTACGGTGCGGAAC
>CAIRDL010000740.1 GCA_903877345.1 uncultured Oscillochloris sp.
CATTGATGGGCTGTGGGTGGGCAAAGAGTTGTGGCGCTGGTGGGCCGATGGGTCGCGCACGGTGCTGCAAAATCGGGTCGAGTACGATGTGCCCAATGTGGCGCTGAGCGTGTTCGTGGGTGGGTTGGTGCGCCCCGTCGCTGAGCTTGACATGGGCCTCCAGTTGATCAAGTTACGGACGCTGATCGAAGGCCCACCGTCTCGCCAGATCGAAACTCGTGCGCCGCAACGCATTGCCATTGAAGAGTAGCGCCCAGCTTGGGGAGCGCCAACACTTCCCCGCAGCAACCGTTATGCCAACCTACGCGATCACCGAGCAGTTCCTGGAAGGGCAGCACGGCCTGATGCGCTATTGGGCGTCAACCCCACCCCAAGGGGTGCCGGTCGTGTTGATTCACGGCTACGGTGGGCTGATCGAACATTGGCGCGCCGTGACGCGGCCCATTGCGATGCGCCACAGTCTGTTTGCCCTCGACCTCTACTTTTTCGGCCAATCGGCCATTCCCGCCTATCCGCCCGACCGCCAGATGTGGTCGGAGCAGGTGGCGGAACTGATCGCCACCGTTTGTCCGGCACCGGCAGTGGTGGTCGGGCACTCGATGGGCGGGATGGTCGCCGCACAACTGGCCCACGACTTTCCCCAGTTGGTGCGCGGCCTCGTTTTGGTGGCCCCGACGGGCCTCCGCGATCCGACAAATCAGCCGTCGCTGCTTGACCAAGCGCTTTTTAGCGTGCTACGCGCCGATGGCGTGGGTGAGATTCTGGCGGAGGCGCTGTCGAGTCCGTGGGGCGCGCGCCAGGGACTCGTCACGGCGTACCACCGCAAGGAGCGGGTGACGCCGGAGATGATTGAGCAGTTTGCGGCCCCGCTGTTGCGTCCCGGCGGAGCGCAGGCGTACCTGGCGGTCAGCCGGAACTTCTCGCAGCTCTACCTTGAGCTTGAGCGCGGGGCGATTACGGCACCCACGTTGCTGATCTGGGGTGAGCATGATCGCTCGGTGCCGCCAGCACTCGCCAAGCGTTTCAAACAGATGCTGCTGCCCCAAGCTGAGATCGCCGTGATCCGCGAGACGGGTCACTGCCCCTTTGACGAGACGCCAGAGGCGTTTTTAGAGGTGTTGCTGCCTTGGATTGCGGGATTGTAGATTGTAGATTGCAGATTTGTCGCAGGAGCAAACCAACATGACCGTTTAGCGCACGCAAAGCCGCAAAGCCGCAAAGCCACAAGGAGCATGTGGTGTGGTTGCAGATTTGCCGCAGGAGCAAACCAGCCTGACCGTTTAGCGCACGCAAAGCCGCAGGGAGCGGGTGGATGCGCGGAAAATTGTGAAAAGGTGGTACAATCAGCGCCGTCGCGACCTTCCCCTAGTTTAAGGAGCCGCTATGCACATCCTGGTGTGTTTGAAACAGGTGCCGCGCGATAACTCGGTAAAAATCAACGCTGATTTAAGTGTCAACGCCGACGGGATCGAGAAGATCATCAACCTGTTTGATGAATACGCAATTGAGGAAGGGATTGTCTGGTACGAGAAGCACGGCGGGAAGCTTACGATTCTCTCGCTGGGTACCGATGAGTGGGTTGAGCAGATCCGGCGGGCCTTGGCGATGGGTGCCACCGACTCGGTGCTGCTGAAAGATCCCAGTTTTGCCAACCTTGACACCTTGGCTGCGGCCAAAGTGGTGGCGGCGGCGGTGCGGAAACTGGGTGATGTGGACTTGATCCTGACGGGCCGCAACAGCACCGACGATGAGAGCGGCGCTTTTGCGCCGGCGCTGGCTCGGACACTGGGTTGGCCCCAGCTTACCTATGTCGGGAAGGTGCTCGACGTTGACGCGGCGGGCAAAAAGGTCACGGTTGAGCGCCATCTTGAAGCAGTGGTCGAAACGGTTAGTGCTGGGTTGCCCGCCGTGGTGAGCGTAATCAAGGACATTAACAACCCGCGTTACCCCTCACTGCTCAAGATTAAGAAGGTTGCCAAGATCACCCCGCCCGTTTGGACGGCGGCTGATCTGGGGGTGAGTGGCCTGGCTTCGGCGACGACGATCACCAATCGTGTGCCTCCGCCATCGCGCCCCAAGGGCGAGGTGATTGATGGCCCCGATGCCGCTGCCAAGGTCAAAAAGCTGGTTGACAAACTGCTCGAGAACCAGATTATCTAAAGGAGCCTCCCATGTCAGGCGTTCTTGTCTTAATCGAGCAGGTTGGCGGCGAAGTCGCTGCGATCTCGCGTGAACTGTTGGGCAAGGGGAAAGAGTTGGCTGCCGCCCTCGGTGGCCCGCTCAGCGCCGTGGTGGTTGGCGGTGACGTGAGCGCGGTGGCGGCGAAGGTCGTTGCCCTCGGAGCCGACACGGTCTACACGGTCGCTGACGCCGCCCTTGCTGTCTATACGACGGACGGTTATGTCGCCGCCGCGCAGGCTGCCGTCGCCGCCGCGCAGCCCGCCCTCATCCTCTCCGGGGCGACGTTCCAGGCCCGTGACCTTGGCGCGGCCCTCGCCGCCGACCTCGACGCTGGACTCGTCGTTGATGTCACCGATCTTCAAGTTGCAGGCGGGGCCATCACCGCTGCACGCCCTTCCCACGGTGGGAACGTCGTCAACGCCTACAGTTTTACCCCCGGTAAAGTCGTGGTCGCCCTGGTGCGTAAGCAGAGCTTCGCCGAGGCGACGGGCGGCGCAGGCGGCACGGTCAAGGCGCTGGCCTTGCCTGCCACCACGATCCGCACCCAGGTCGCCAGTGTTGCTCCCAAGTCGGGGGCCGTCAACCTTACCGACGCGGCGATCATCGCCACGGGCGGGCGCGGCCTTGGCGACAAAGACAACTACTACAAGCTCATCCCCAAACTTGCTGAAGCGCTGGGCGGAGCCTACGGGGCTTCGCGTGCGGTGGTTGACGCCGGTTGGGTGCCGTACGAGCACCAAGTCGGGCAAACGGGCAAGACGGTCAGCCCCAAACTGTACGTCGCGGCGGGCGTTTCGGGGGCCATCCAGCACCTCGCCGGGATGCGTACCAGCCGCAACATCGTCGCCATCAACAAAGACCCTGAGGCTCCGATTTTCCGCGTTGCCACCTTTGGGCTTGTTGGCGATGTCAACGAGGTGCTGCCTTTGCTCACCGACGAACTGAAGCGCCGTCTAGGGCGCTAATCGCACCGTTTGCTGACCTACAACCGCATCAACCCCCTTCGCTCTGAACTGGCGAAGGGGGTTGTAGTTTCAGGG
>CAIRDL010000741.1 GCA_903877345.1 uncultured Oscillochloris sp.
CAACCCTTAGCCTCACGCTCACGCTCACCCGCGCCGCCACTGGCTACACCGCCACCCTCGCGGTTGCGTTGCCCACTGCGGACACCGAACTCGCCGCCGGGGTACCCCTGACGCTCAACCCCGTGGCTCTGCGCGCCCTCGAACTCTTCCCCGATGCCTACGGGGCTGCGCTCGCCGCGATGGTCTTCCCCGCTCCGTTGCGCGAAGCCTGGGCACGCGAGTGCGAGGCCAGCGCAGGGCGCGGTGCGCCGGTGCGCCTCTGCTTGGCCCTCGATCCCACCGACGATGCCCTCCACGCCCTGCTCTGGGAAACCTTGCGCGACCCGCTCACCAACCTGCCCCTTGCGCGGGGCGAAGCGGTGCGCCTCGTGCGCTACCTGCCCAGCGCCAGTCTGGCCGACCTTGCGCCGCCGCCGCGCCCCGCCCTCCGTGCGGTCGTCGCCGTGGCCGCGCCCGCCGAGGTGCCACCCCTTGATGTCCCTGGTCTCGTTGCCGCCGCCCGCGCTGGCCTCAGCGCTATTCCCAGTACCGTGTTGGATGGCTGTGACGGGCGTCTGCCTGCGACCCTGCCCAATCTCACCGCCGCACTACGCAACGGCGCACCCATTCTCATCCTCGCGTGCCACGGTGCGTTGATCGAGGGCGAACCCTACCTTTGGCTGGAACAGGATGGCCCCGGCCCGTATCGTCCCATCGCAGGCACCGCCTTCGTCGCCGCCCTGGCCCAACTGGAGCGCAAGCCGCTGCTCGTGGTGCTGGCCGCCTGTCAGGGTGCCGGGACAAGCTACGAGGTGCTCCGCGCCGTGGGGCCGCAGTTGGCCCGCGTCGGCGTGGGCGCAGTGCTGGCGATGCGTGAGCAGATTCCCCAGGCGACGGTGGCCGCCCTGTTGCCGCCGCTCTTCGCTGAATTGCGCCGCGACGGGGCGCTTGACCGGGCGCTTGCCGCCGCCCGTGCCGCCCTCGGCGAAAACCACCCCTGGTGGCTGCCGGTGCTTTGGCTCCGCACCCGCGATGGGCTCCTCTGGCGCGAGGAGACTCCGCCATCTACGCCACCGCCTAGTGGTACGACGGGTACCACGAACGTCAGTGGCACCGTGCATGGTGCGGCGGTTGGGGTGAACCAGGGGACGATTCAGGTCTTCTTCACGACCGCCGATTTGCCCAAGCCCGCCGACACGCAGCGCACGTTGGTGGCGCGCTATCTCGCCCGCGTGGTCGAAACGTGCGACCGCCTGCGCCTCTCTGGGCTGGTGCAGCGTGAGCGCCGGGACGCCAGCCCCGCGCTCACGCTCAGTCAGATTTATGTCGCCCTCGCTGCCGAAGCCTGGGAGCGGGTGGATGAGGCCGGCAGCGCCGACGCTTTTGCCGACGCGCTCACGGCAGGCGACCCGGCAGTGGTGCTACCCGAAGCCGCTCGCCGCGTGGTAGAACTCCAGCGCGAGGCTGATCCACGCCGCAGCATGAAGCAAGCACAACGGCCCCGCTTCCGCCTGGAGCGCCCGTTGCTGCTCACCGAGGCCATCAGCCGCCACCGTCAGGTGGTGCTGCTCGGTGGCCCAGGCAGCGGCAAGAGCAGCTTTGTGCGCCATCTCGCCGTGGCGCTGGCCCGTGGTGCAGGTGAGCAACCACCGGCCCTGCCCGGTTGGAGTGCCGGGTGGCTCCTGCCGCTCTACGCCGCGCTGGGTGAGTTCGCTGCGTGGACACAGCAACCGGGCGGCACCCTCGATGGCCCTGGTCTCTGGCGCTACTTGTTGACGCAGGCCCAGGCGTATGGTTTGACCGGGCTGGACGAGCCGCTAAATCGGGCGTTCACCCAGGGCGGGTTGCTGTTGCTGCTTGACGGTCTCGACGAGGTTGCCGACCCATCGCTGCGCGTTGGCGTGGCTCGGGCGGTGACGAAACTAGCCGAAGCAGGCGGGCGGGTGGTCGTCACCTGCCGGGTACGCTCGTTTGACCAGGCCGTGGCCGCACCCTTCGCGCCTTGGACACCCCCCGTCACGCTGGCCGCCTTCGCCCTCGGCCAAATGCGCCACTTCGTCGCGGGTTGGTACGCCCGCAGTGCCGACCAAGGAGTTATTGCGGCGGACGAAGCGACGAGGCGCGTGACCGAACTCACCGACCGCTTGGCGCACCTGCAAAGTCTGCGCGATTTGGGCCAGACGCCGTTGCTGCTGACAATGATCACGCTCTTGCACTTCTACGAGGGCAAGCTGCCCGAAGATCGCGCCGACCTCTACGAGGATTTGGTGGAACTGTGGTTGAACCGTTGGCGGGTGCGGAGCAACGAACCTGGGGCACCGCCGCCGCTGCTCGCCAAACTCAAGGCCGACAAGAGCCTGGGCGGGTTGAAGGACTACCACCTGCGGAACACCTTGGAGCGCTTGGCCTACGATGCCCACCAGAACACGTTGGCGAATGACGGGCGCGGGTTGCTTCATCGCCATCTGGTGGACGGGGCCTTTCAGGATCTCTTCAAGCAATTTGAACTCGGCCCCGGTCTCGCCGCAGAGAAGGCAACCCTGGTGCTTGAGCATCTGGAATGTGAGAGCGGCCTGCTGTTGAGCGAGGGTGGCGACCTCTATGGGGTGCCTCACCTGAGCTACGAGGAGTATCTGGCTGGGTGTCATATCGGACAACAGGCGACGTTTCACGCGCTGGCCTATGAGCAGTGGCAGCGCGACCCTGGCCGGTGGCGCGAGGTGATCTTCCTGAGTTTGGGGCGGATGGTACGCGGCACGGGCCGCGAGACGGCGGCGGGGTGGCTCGCCTTCTTGCTCAGTGCGGCCCACGGCGAGCGGATGCGCGAGGCGGCGGAGCGGCAGTCGGCGGCCTATTTTGCCGCTGAGTGCTTGGAGCAGATGGGCGGTAAAACGGCGCTGATCGGCGCAAGTATTGTGGCGCTCCCAGAGCTGTGGCAGCACCTCACCACCAATCTTGTCAAGGTGGTCGAAGGGACGGCGCTGCCTGTTGCTGATCGGCTCCGCGCCGGGACGTGGTTGGGCGACCTGGGCGACCCTCGAATGCCGGTGACGCTCGCCGATTGGCGAACCGAATGGGCGCAGCGCAACGAGCACTTTGGTCAACCGACTGGCTACTGGTGCTACGTGCGCCAGGGTGTCTACCGCATCGGCGGGTGGGCAGCGAAGGAGCCAGAGGCGACTATTTCGTTGTCCGCCTTCTGGCTGGCTCGCTACCCCATTACGGTCGCGCAGTACGCGCCCTTTGTGGCCGAAGGGTATCGTGAGGACGCCGAGCATTGG
>CAIRDL010000742.1 GCA_903877345.1 uncultured Oscillochloris sp.
ATCCGCACAACCACCGGGACGCTTCGCTGGCGCTCAGCGTGACAAGCACGATGTTTCTCAGGAGCGAAGCGAAGGGTCTTTCAACAGACCGGGAGCGATGCTTCGCTGCGCTCAGCATGACATGTCTGTCGTCGGGATGCGTAAGCATTTCCACGTCCCTTAACGAGAAAGAGTCCCCTCGATCTGAGAAAGAGTCCCCTCGATCCGAGAAAGAGTCCCCTCGATCCGAGAAAGAGTCCCCGCGATCTGAGAAAGAGTCCCCTCGATCCGAGAAAGAGTCCCCGCGATCTGAGAAAGAGTCCCCTCGATCCGAGAAAGAGTCCCCTCGATCTGAGAAAGAGTCCCCGCGATCTGAGAAAGAGTCCCCTCGATCTCAGATCGCGTCCTCTCACACCGAGAAAGAGTCGACTCTTACCGCGTAAGAGTCGACTCACATTGAGTAAGACAAGGTTCGTGGCTACTTTACAGTTTGCGTACCCGCAAGACGTTCTGATGCGCTCGACCCAACCCCCATCCCCTAATCCAAACTAATCAGCCCCATCCGCAGCGCCGCCAACACCGCCTGCATCCGGTTCGGCTGTTGCAGCTTCGTCAGGATGCTCTTGCTGTGGCTGCGAATAGTCTCTTCAGTGACGACCAACAGTTCCGCCATTTCTTTGTTCGAGCGGCTGGTCGCCATCAGTTTCAGCACATCCAGTTCGCGGGGCGTGAGTTGCGGCGGCACCAACAGTTCGCTCCGCCCGCTGTTCACGGCGAGCCGCCGCAACAGTCGCCGCGTCACCGCCCCCTGAAGATACGGCTCGCCCGCCGCGACGGTGCGAATCGCCAACAACAGTTCTTGGCTCGGCGCATCTTTGAGAATGTAGCCGTCAATGTTGCCCTCCATCGCCTGGACAATCTCTTGCTCCGCGTCAGCGGCGGAGAGGATGAGCACGCGAGTCAGTGGCGCAACCTGTTTGATCGCCCGGCTCGCGTAGGTGCCGCTCATCCCCGGCATCTTTAGATCGAGCAGCACCACATGCGGTTGAAGCTGACGGGCCAATTCGACCGCCTGCACGCCATTTCCGGCCTCGCCGACAACCAATAGGTCGGCTTTCGTGCGTAGCACCATCTGGATGCCCCGCCGGACGAGTTCGTGATCATCAACCAGCAGCACGCGAATCGGGTTCGCGGCGTTGCCAGAGCCTTCGTCGCTCATAAGTTTTGCTTAGCAGTTCAGTGGCAGGGTGACGGTGAGAATGGTGCCTTGGCCGAGGGCGCTGTCAATCTGGAGTTGGCCGCCCAGGGCTTCGGCCCGCTCGCGCATGCTTGTGAAACCAAAATGGGTGCGCTCGGCCTGCGCCGTTGCGCCTTCGCGGAGATCAAACCCGCACCCGTCGTCGGCGATCCGCATCCGCGCCGCTTGCGTATTCACAATCAGCGTCAGCTTCACCCGGCGGGCGTGGGCGTGCTTGACCACATTGTTCAGCGCCTCCTGCGCGATGCGGTAGAACTGTTTGCGTACCACCGTCGGTAAGGCATCGAAGCCACGCTCAATCTGCTGATGCACCTGCATCGCTTTCCCAGGTGCAATGCTCTCCAGATAGCCGCGCAACTCAACCACAAAGCGCTCATGGTCAAGTTCGTCAGGCCAAAGGTCGAAAATGGCTCGGCGGAGCGCTACATTGGCCTGTTGGGCTTGCGGGAGCAACTGCACCAATTGGGCGCGCACTTCATCGGCGTGGGCGGGCAACAACTCGATACACGCATCAAGGGTGTAGGTCAGCCCGTAGAGTTGCTGCGAAATCGAGTCGTGAACTTCCATTGCAATGCGCGAGCGTTCCCCTTCAACCGCAAGGCGCTGGGCACGGTCAATGCAAAGCTGCACCCCGCCGAGCACAACGGAAGCTTGCTGGTTGACGTTAGAGAGCAGCACCAAATCGGCGTTGCTCATCGGACGCCCGCTGCTCGGATTGTCTACGATGAGGACGCCGAGGGGTTGGTGGCGCAACACCATTGGCAGCACCAAATACGAACTCAGGTTGAGCCAACGATTGATCGCGGGATCAGTCGTTGGCGGGCGGCCATCGTTGACGACCAGGGGCTGCCCCGAGAGCATCGCCTCGATCAAAGGGCCATTACTTAGTTCAAGAAACAACCGCGCGGTGTGGGGAATCCGCTCCAGGTCGCCGCCCGGGCCATGAGTACAACAGATCCAGCCGCTAAGCACCAGCTCATGGTGATCAGCCATCGCCAAAATCGCCCGCTCATACCCAAGCTCGGCGGTAACCAGGGCGAGCAACCGCTCCTGCACATCCGTCAGATCTGCCGAGGATTGCATTGCCAAGGCCAGTTCGTAGGCGACCCGTAGTTCGCGGTTGGTGTGTTCGAGACGGGCATTCTGCTCCGCCAAGCGAATCCCGCTCGCCTGAAGCTGCCGATAGAGTTGGGCCTGCTCGACCGCGACGCCAAGCTGCTGTGCGATCTTTGTCACCAGCGCAACATAAGCCGGGTCGGGCGGCACCTCCGAGGAAAAGAGAAGAAAAAGCACCCCAAGCGCACGTCCGTGCGCCAAAAGTGGCACAACAAGCGCATCGTGGGTCGTCAACAAGTCGTGTGGGGTGCGGCCCTGCCCATTGCGCCCGCCGAAGGTAGCGAGGGTCGTGCCGAGGTGTTTACAGCGCTCCTGCACCGGCGCATCGAGGTGGCGACCGCGCAATGCCGCGAGGGCGAGCAGACCAGTCGCATGATTGAGCAGAAAAACCCCACCGCTCGGCTGGAGCGTGGGGCTAGGCACTGCTGCAAGCAGTGCATCAAGCGCTTGGTTGAGCAAAGCATCAAGGTCAGCGACTTGGCTTGCTGCCAAGGCGACCGCATGGAGCGCGGTGAGTTCACAGAGCTGTTGTTCGAGCGACGCCACGCGCTGACGCAAAAAAGTTCCCTCGGTCACAAGCGGATTACGCAACACAGTCGCCATAGGGCCATTATAACGTAGCTTCACCGTGACGCAGCAAGCGCGACCGCTATGCCGCCAACCATCCTTGACACACGCTTTGCGCCAACCGTATAATGCCCGCGATGGACAGCGAAGCCTTCGAGCAACTGGTGGTTGAGGTCGTCGAGGGCTTACCCGCCCCGTTTGCCGCCTATCTCGACAATGTCGAGATCATCATCGCCCCGTACCCCTCCCGCGCCCAACGCCGCGCCCTCGGCCTCAAACCCTGGCAAACCCTCTACGGCATGTACGATGGTGTCCCGTACCCCGCTCGCACGAGCGGCATGGTCGTGTTGCCTAGCACGATTATTATCTTCCAGACGGCCTTGGTACGCGACTTTCCCGCCCCAAATGCGCTGCGCGCTCAAGTGCGCCGCACCGTCCTGCATGAAATCGCCCACCTCTTTGGCATTAGTGACGAACGACTACACCAGCTCGGGGCTTACTAGGAATGATACGTCGTAGCTCCTTCAACACCGTGGCCCTCGGCGTCATCTATCTTGTCGCCCTCACCGTCGCCGGGGCGCTCATCGTCCAGACCCTCAGCCTCGCCCGCACGCTGCCTGATGTGCGCGCTGCCGCCGCTACCGCTGCTTTCGCCAGCCCAACCAGCGCCCCCACCGCCGCGCCGATGATCGTCTTGCCTACACCTGTCCCGCCGACTCCAGTACCGACCGCCGCCGATCCGCAGACCGCCCCCGTCAGCTATCACCCCAAGAGCGGGCGCTATATCGTCGTTTGGCTCCCGCCCGATTTCGAGGGCGGTGCCCGCGAGTCGTTTTTTGCCAACGCCGACATCATTGACGACATTAGCCCCTTCTGGTACTCAACCGATGCTGGCGGGCATCTCTTCGGCACGCGCAACGACGAACTCGTGCGGATCGCGCACGAGCATAACATCCGCATCATACCCTCGGTACACAATGTCACCGCCAACCCTGGCCTGGTGGTCACCGTGCTGCGGAACCCGACTATCAGGGCGCGTCACGTCCAAAATATCATTGACGAGGTGCTGGCCTGTGGCTATGACGGCATTGACATTGATTACGAGAGCCTTGGCCCGTCGCTGCGCGGGTCGTTTTCGGCTTTCATTACCGAGCTTGGTACCGGCCTGCACCAACGCGGGAAACTGCTCACCGTGGCTGTGCATGCGAAAGATAGCGACTACGGTGGGATGGGCGGCTTCCAGGATTGGGCGGTGATTGGCAAGTACGCCGACCAAGTGCGGATTATGACCTACGACTACCATTGGCGCGGCAGTGGGCCTGGCCCGGTGGCTCCCGCCTACTGGATCAATGCCGTGGCGGAGTATGCGCGCCAAGTGGTCGAACCGAGCAAAGTGATGATCGGGATTCACTTCTACGGCTACGATTGGCCGCCCGACGGGAACGCCATTCCCCGCCCCTGGAGTGTGATCGAGGACATCATTAACGCCCAAGGATCCACCGTCAATTTCATGGAGCGCAACGGCTCTGGCCCGGTTGAAGAGAGCTATTTTTCCTACCGTTCCGCCCAAGGCATCCGCCAAGTCTGGTTTATGACCGAGACCGGCCTCGCCTCGAAGATCAAGACGGTGCAGGCAATGGATCTCGCTGGCATCGCTATTTGGCAACTCGGCTACGAGAAACCCGCTTACTGGCAGACGGTGCGCGATAATATGGTCGAAGATCCGACCTTGGTGCAACGGGCGCTCAATCCGCTTATTCCCGACCACTGAGCCATACATTTGGCCTAGTACTACGGGAAGTGGATCTTCTTCATTGTCATGACGTGTGATTCGTGATCCGTGATCGCTCAAGGTGCGGCCTGGTCACGGTTCACGGATCACGGATCACAGGGCGACCGAGACGGTTTAGATTTTCTGCTTCCCTACAACGAGAGTTCGCCACGGAAGCCCACAGAAAAATTTCTGTGCGTTTCCGTGTTTTTCTGCGGCTATTTTTTGTATTATTTAGAGTAGATTCCCCAGCGGCCCCAAGTTGATGTTGAGATCTTCCTTCTTCAGTTCAAAGATCACCAACAGTTCCTCCATCCGCTCATCAAGGCGCATGAAGGCCAACCCCAGACGCTCGATCTCCGCATCAGTAAGCGTTCCGTGCTCCACCCGGCGCAGCGCTTGGCGCTCCATCAGTTGCCGCAACAGCTCAATCACCGTTAGCACCAGTTGGGCCAGCCCCCGCTCAACTTTGTCCGGATCCAGCACAAGCCGGTTGCGCCCCGTCAGATTCCCCGGTGTAAGCTCAGCCACCAGCGACTCTAGCGACTCGAGGTCGCCCGGCGCACTCAACAGCTTTTCCGTAACCTTGGTGAGCAGCTTTGCGCCGTTGTCATCCAAGCTTTCATCGCTCATGGCAGCCTCTCCCCTGTTCGTTCAAAAAGCGATGGCCCTGGCTCGACTTCGGCGAAACTGTAGGCGGGCCACGGGCCAGTCGCCAGAAAAGCTAGGGTCGGGTGAGCGGTCTGGAGGCTGGCGATGCGCTCACGCATAGCCTCAATCCGCTCGCGTGGCAGCAGATAGGCGAGCTTGAGCAGTTGTTGCGGGCGGTCGGAACGCGCTTGCACCACGGCGTCTGCCAAAGGTGTCAACACAGCGGTAATCTGCTCCACCAGCGCCTCCGTTGTGGCCCGTTGGCGGCTCGCCGCTTGTTCGGCAACCAAGAGCGCCTGCATATAGCCGCGCCCGTTGGCGACTTCGGCAGCGCGTGGCCGAACAATCGGAGGCTCAGACGACCGCGTGGGGTCAAGCACCCGCAGTGCCAACTCGACCCGCCCACGCACCCGTCCGAGGCTCTGCATAAGTGTCGCCTCGTGGCGCGTCAGCGCCTCGAACAGCCGTTGCGAGCTGCCTATCGTCCCGAAGCGCGCTGGCAGGACGCCGCGCTCATCCATGAAAGCCTCGATCACCGCCTCGTGGCGCAGCAGATTGGCTTTCGTCAGCGCCAC
>CAIRDL010000743.1 GCA_903877345.1 uncultured Oscillochloris sp.
AAGCTCAGCCAACCGACGCTGGCTGAGCTTGTCGAAGCCCGCATGGATACCCGAAGCCTTCGTTCCCAGACTACTATGTTTAGCCGTCCCGCAGTTCTGGTATTATGCGCCACGGGGGCGAACTGCTTGGCAGGGTTGCGCCCCGCCGAGAAGAAGAAAATGTACGTTATGCCAGACCAGGTTCGCAGCGCTGCTGAGATCCAAGGTGGGACGGAGGTAAACCGTCCCCAACCCGTGGATCTGACCAGACGCCCGCGTATCGGCGAGTCACTAATCCAAATTGTCCTTTTCGCCTGCGGTTTCATCTCGATTTTCACCACGCTCGGCATCGTTTGGGTACTGATCAGTCAGGCGTTGCTCTTCTTTGCCGATCCGGCGGTGAGTGTAGGCGAGTTTTTCACCGGGACGGTCTGGCAGCCGCAGATCCAGCGCTTCGGCGTGCTGCCTTTGGTGAACGCAACCCTGATGGTAACGGTCATCGGCTTGCTGGTTGCGGTGCCGCTCGGGGTTGCCACTGCTATTTATATGAGTGAATATGCCAGCGCCCGCATGCGCGGCATTCTCAAGCCGATTATCGAGTTGCTCGCCGGGATTCCTACCGTGGTCTACGGCTACTTCGCCCTCACCTTCGTCACACCCGCGCTGCGAGGGCTTTTTGGCCCTGATGTTGTGCAGGTTTACAACACCCTGGCCGCTGGTCTGGTGGTCGGCGTGCTGATTATCCCGATCATCGCCACGCTCGGCGAAGACGCCCTAAGTGCGGTGCCAAGCGGTTTGCGCCAAGCCAGCTACGGCCTCGGCGCGACCCGTTGGGAAACGGCGACCAAGGTGGTGCTGCCCGCCGCCCTTTCGGGCCTGCTGGCCGCGATAATCGTGGCGATGTCGCGGGCCATCGGCGAAACGATGGTGGTTGCGTTGGCCGCCGGGGCTAGTCCCAGTTTCACCTTCAACCCCTTCAATCCCGCCGAAACCATGACTGGTCATATCGCCCGCATCTCCGGCGGCGACCTCAGCTATGGCACCGTGGACTACACCAGTCTTTTCGCCATCGGCCTGCTGCTCTTCTGCATCACCTTTGTGCTTAATCTGCTGAGTCGCTGGATCGTCGGGCGCTTTCGCGAGGTATACGAATGAGCGTGGAACCGAACAGCGCCGCCAGCGGCCACTTGCCCGAGGGCGAGGCGATTACACGCAACGTTGCCGCCCGTCAAGCCCGTGGACGCCTCTGGCACGGCCTTTTGATCGCCAGCACGCTCATCGGTCTGATCGTCTTGGTGCTGCTGCTCTTCAACATCGTCAACGACGCCGTGGGTGGTATCGCCGTCGAGACTGCCCTTGACGAACAGGCGCTGACCGCCGGACGGCCCCTCGAAACCCTCACCAACCCGGAACTGATTGCCATTGTCGAGGAGCACGTCAGCGCCCGGATTTTGCGCCGCCTGACCCGCGAGCGCCCGCTGGACGCCTATAGCGCCGTTGAGTTGCACGAGGTGATTAACACTGAGGTGCTTGCGATCCAGATTGTTGAGACCTACCCGCTTACCGCGTACCTCTTTCAGCGGCAACAGCTTGAAGCCAACCTCGCCGCGACGAACCCCCGCGCCAGGTTGCAGTTCAAGAGTTGGCTGAGTTGGGGCTTGCTCACCAACCCGATGTCGAGCGACCCGCTGATCGCCGGTATCCGCACCGCCATTCTGGGCACATTCTGGGTGCTGCTGCTGACCGTTCTGATCGCTTTTCCCCTTGGCATCGGGGCAGCGATTTACCTGGAAGAATACCAGCGCGACAAACTGTTTGATGAGCGCACCCTGACCGGACGCTGGTTCAACCAGTTTGTCGCCCGCATCACCGGCCTCATCCAGCTCAATATCTACAATCTGGCGGGTGTGCCTTCGATCATCTACGGCATGCTCGGCCTCTCGATGTTCGTGATGCTGCTGGTGCAATTCACCAGCGGGGCCGTTTTCGGGGCCGCTGATCCGGCGACCGCCAACGGGCGCACGATCATCTCCTCGGCCCTGACGATGGCGCTGCTCGTGATGCCGGTGGTCATCATCGCGGCGCAAGAGGCCATCCGCGCCGTGCCAAGCTCGCTGCGCCAAGCCAGTTACGGTCTCGGCGCAACCCGTTGGCAGACGATTTGGCAGATTGTGCTGCCCAACGCCCTGCCGGGCATCCTCACCGGCACCATTCTCGCCATCTCGCGGGCCATCGGCGAAACTGCACCGCTGATTGTCGTCGGCGCTTCCAGCTTTATCGTCACCGACCCCGACAGTCTCTTCGCCAAATTCACCGTGCTGCCCATTCAGATCTATAATTGGACCGCCCGCCCGCAACAGGAATTCCGCAACCTTGCCGCCGCCGCCATCCTCGTCCTGCTGCTCATGCTGCTGACGATGAACGCTGTGGCGATTTTCCTCCGCAATTACCTACGTTCTCGGAGGGTTTCTTGAGTACCGAGCCGCCCATTATTGAGATGCGCGATATGCACATCTACTACAGCGCCTTCCGTGCGGTCAAGCATATAACCTTGGGGGTTGAGCGCCACAAAATCACCGCCTTCATCGGCCCTTCGGGCTGCGGCAAAAGCACGGTGTTGCGCTCACTGAACCGGATGAACGACCTCATCGCAGGTGCCCGCAC
>CAIRDL010000744.1 GCA_903877345.1 uncultured Oscillochloris sp.
CCCCGGCTTCCTGCATCAGCTTGGCGTAGCGTACCCAGCCGCCGGGCGAAACCCCGTTCAGGCTGGCAATGACGGGGATGCCCGCTTCGGTCTTCAGGCGTGCAAGCTGATCCACGTAACGTTCGGGGCCGACGCTGTAGCGGCCCGTGTCCGGCAGGTAGCTCAGCGCCTCAGCAAAACTCTCGGAGCCGTGACTGAGCAGGTGATCGATTTCGAGGCTCTCTTGGATGACCTGCTCCTCAAAGAGCGAGTACATCACAATCGCCGAGACGCCCGCCTCCGCAAGTTCCTTCACCGTATCTACGCGCTGCGAGAGTGGCGAGGCTGAAGCGACGATCGGCGTGCTTAGGTTCAGCCCCAGATAGTTTGTGGTCAGATCAACCATCGGTGGTTGCGCTTTCTTCTGTGTGAAAGGGGTGAGCGTTGCCGCTATTGGCTCGCCCACCCCTCCCGTAATGGCTTAAACCTCGCCCTTGCTCATCTGATCGAGGCGGTGCAGTTGCTCGGCGTTGCTCCGTTTCGCCTCGGCCATCAGCGCTTCGGCGCGCTGCGGGTCGCTGCTCACCAACATCTGGAAGCGGCCCTCACCGGCGATGTAGGCCGCAGGGCTGATTGATGGCGGCTTGCTGTCAATCGTCAGCGGGTTTTTGCCCGTGCCCGCCAGCGCCGGGTTGTAACGGTAGAGCGACCACATCCCCGACTGCACCGCCAGCTTCTGCTGGTCGAGACCCCGGCGCATGTCAATGCCGTGGGCGATGCAGTGGCTGTAGGCAATCACCAGCGAAACCCCATCATACGCCTCGGCCTCCTGGATGGCGCGCAGGGTCTGGACATCGTCGTAGCCCATCGCCGACCGGGCGACGTAGACGTTGCCGTAGGCCATCGCGATCATGCCCAGGTCTTTCTTGGCCGTGCCCTTGCCCTTGGCGGCAAACTTCGCCACAGCCCCCAACGGCGTGGACTTGCTGGCCTGCCCGCCGGTGTTGGAATAAACCTCGGTGTCGAGGACGAGGATGTTGACGTTGCGCCCCGAAGCAAGCACATGATCCAGACCGCCGTAGCCGATGTCGTAGGCCCACCCGTCGCCGCCGAAGATCCAGACCGAACGCTTGACCAGCACGTCGGCCAGCGAACGCAGATCCTTGAGCAGCGAAACCAAAGGATGCTCGCCAGTGGACAGCGCCGCCTCGAGCTGCGTCCGCAACAGGGCCACGCGCTCGCGCTGCGCCGCCAACCCCGCGTCGGTGTTCTGGTCAGCTTGGAGCAGCGCGTCAACCAAGTCAGCCCCGACCACGCCCGCGACTTGCGGCAGCAGTTCGCGCACGTACTCGGTCTGCTTATCCACAGTCAGGCGCATACCCAAGCCAAACTCGGCGTTGTCCTCGAAGAGCGAGTTCGACCAAGCCGGCCCGCGCCCTTCGCTGTTGACGGTGTAGGGCGTCGTGGGCAGGTTGCCGCCGTAGATGGACGAGCAGCCGGTGGCATTGGCAATCACCGCCCGGTCGCCGTACAGTTGGCTTACCAGTTTGATATACGGCGTCTCGCCGCAGCCCGAGCAAGCTCCCGAAAACTCAAAGAGCGGGCGGAGCAGTTGCGAGTTCTTGATGCTGTTGAACTGGAGCTTGGTGCGATCCACTTCCGGCAGGCCGAGGAAGAAGTCCCAGTTGACGGACTCCGGCAGGCGCAACGGCTCCTGCGGGGTCATATTGATCGCCTTGCGCCCGGACTGGCGCTTGTCCTTCACGGGGCAAACCTCGACGCAGAGCGCACAGCCGGTACAGTCCTCCGGGGCGACTTGGAGCGTGTACTTCTGGCCGGGGAGTTCCTTGTAGCGGGCGTCCACGCTCTTGAAGGTGGCAGGGGCACCGGCGAGCGCCTCGGCGGGATAGACTTTCGGGCGAATGACGGCGTGGGGGCAGACGTAGGCGCACTTATTGCACTGGATGCAGATGTCCTGCTCCCAGACCGGGATTTCGGTAGCGATGTTGCGCTTCTCGTAGCGGGTCGTGCCGGTGGGGTAGGTGCCATCAAAGGGCAGTTGGCTAACGGGCAGATCGTCGCCGTGCAACGCGATCATCTGGCCGAGGACATCGCGCACAAAGGGCGGCGCGTCAGCGGAGACGGGCGCGTGGATGTGGAGGCCATTGCTCGCGGGTTCGACCTCAGGAACGGCAACCTCATGCAGATTCGCGAGGGTCTGATCGACCGCCATGAAGTTCTGCTGAATGACGGCCTCGCCCCGGCGACCGTAGGTTTTCTTGATGCTGTACTTGATCTGGGCAATGGCCTCATCGCGGGGCAGAATGCCAGAGATGGCGAAGAAGCAGGTCTGCATCACCGTGTTGATGCGCCCGCGCATGCCGGTGGCGTTGGCGACGCTGTTGGCATCAATCACCCACAGGTGCAAGCCCTTGGCGCGGATACCGGCGCGTACCTCGACGGGCAGTTTCGTCCAAATCTCGTCAGGCCCCCACGGGCTGTTGAGCAAGAAGACACCGCCGGGACGGGCGTAGCGCAGCACATCCACACGCTCAAGGAAGCTGAACTGGTGGCAAGCGACGAAGTGGGCCTGACCATCG
>CAIRDL010000745.1 GCA_903877345.1 uncultured Oscillochloris sp.
CGGGTGAGCGTGAGCGTGAGGCTAAGGGTTGGCATAGGTCGCTCGGCTGAGCGCGGTGGTGCTGGGGGCATCATAGCAAACGGGGGATGGATTCTGCCACGGCGTGGCAGGAGGCTCGTGCAAAGAAAAGCGAGTGGATGAGCGCCACGCTACGGCGTGAAGGTCGCCAAAAGTGGGCGCGGTCGCTCTTGGTTGCGCCGCGCCATGATGGGCCGTTGAAGACCGTTGGCGATAAGGGTTTTCACAGCGCGATTCCGGCGCTTCAGGGGGGAGTGGGGAAACACCGCCTCGCTGGAGGGGTACCGCGAGGCGCTGCAGGCTTCGTTCGAGAACTGAATTGTCTTCCGGCTTCGCCGTGGTTTGACGGTGCCGATGCTTGATAGCATTGATTTGAACATGCCGCTGATTGCCCAACAGGCGGCCTGATGCCACCTTCCCCAACCTGCACGAGGGCGATCTAAACGTCGGCCTCCTCGCCCGGATCCTCCGCCAAGCCAATGTTTCCCGCGAGGCGTGGGAGGCGGTGTAAGGGGCGGCAAAGCGGCCCACGCGGCGCTGCTCAACCTGTTGGCGAAAGCACTCGATGATCGCTTCGTCAATGCGAATAGTGATCCGGGTTTTCCCGCCAGGCAGTAGAACCACCAGGCCACGAGTGCCGACGGTGAAATCATACGCCTCACTGGATGTCGTCAGGGGGCATCTGCATCGTTGGCCTCACCGACAGTCTGTAGGATCTGTGCATAAAGCGTTGGGCTGATGTAGCGACCTTGTGCGATCATCATGGTGAGAACCGGACGTAAAGCAGCGAGATAACCCTGTTGTTTGGCACGCACTAAGACACCCAGTGTACCGACAACGATGAGACCGCGATCTTGCGCGACTCGTCGTGCCCGCTTATCGTCAAGGAGAATGATGCGTGCATCAGATGCCTCTGCCAGCGTAATGGCGGCTGCTTCCCCGGCCCCAAAGCCCGCCAACGCCTGCAATGGTGGCGCGATAGTCACCTGATGGAAGGAAAGCCAGGGAAAAGCGGTGAGATCAGGGGTTGGGGCAGTCGCACCAGCGCGATATTCGTCACGCACGATTTCAGGAACCCAGATGGTGCCGTAGATCTGTGGCAAGAGATCGAGAAACCCAACGCCAGTGAGTTTGATCAGCGGGCTGGTGTTGCAGACCACCGGACGCTCAGCCATGCCGCGCCTCGTCAACAACATCTACCTGCGCATCAAACTCCGAGACGCGGTAGGCTCCCAGGAGGTCGAGAAACACACGGCGCGACACGCCGAGGGTCTGTGCAGCCCATCCGGAGGAGATGACGCCCTGATCATACAGCCGGACAAGCAATGCCTCGCGTGCCAGCACCCGCAGACTCTCGGTTGTCTGGTTCGGCAACGCAAGCAGATCGTTGGGTAAGTCAAGCTGAACGGTAGTCATCGCAGTGCCTCTCTCTTTCCGTGCCAGAGTGTTGTTGGGATCATTGTAGCATTGGGGTGGGTGTCTGGGGCACAAGAGAGTCGAAGGGGGGCGGAAGAGGCAGCATCACCGCCATTCGAGACCTGGACAGGGTGCGTGCAACGGACGATCTCGCACCCACGCAGGAGTGTCCGTGTGCGCACCTTGTGTAAAAGCCCGCCGCGATTTTTTGGCAAGCAGGCCAGCGAACGTCCCCGGGTAAAGCCCGCCGCGATTTTTTTGGCAGGCCGACCAACGAAAGTCCCTTCGGCGTTGACCTGGCGAAACTGACGTTTGACGCGACCGTGCAGACCACGACGGGCGCCCACCACTATCAGGCCTTCCCCAACACCCTGGAGGGCTTCGTGCAGCTTCAGGCGTGGCTGGAGCCGCATGGCGTCACGCAGGTGCATGCCTGCATGGAGGCGACCAATGTCTATTGGGAAGCGTTGGCGACGTGGCTGGATGCCCAGGGCCACATCGTCAGTGTGGTCAATCCGGCCCGCATCAAGGGGTACGCCCAGGCGACGATGCAGCGCAACAAGACCGACAAGCTGGATAGCGCGGTGATTGCGGCCTTCTGCGCCGCGCATCACCCGTCGGCGTGGCAGCCGTTGACCGCCGAGCACCGCTGTTTGCGCGCCCTGGTGCGCCATCGCGAGGATGTGCTCCAGACC
>CAIRDL010000746.1 GCA_903877345.1 uncultured Oscillochloris sp.
CCCCTTGCGCGGGGGTGGGAGCGCCAGCGGGCCACAGAGGTTCCACCGTTCCGATCACCTTCCTAGTCGGTCGCCCCGCAGCGCCTGCTGTTCTTTTGCTGCACATGGGGCAGAGTCCCAGCATTGGATAGGACTGCTATAGTCGCCATGAATGTGCTAAGCTCTAGGGCTGAAGTGACCGACCTGCGCTCCTCAGCGCTGTCACCATCGTCCAACGCCACGAAGTCAACTTAGCCGTACGCGTTTGTACCCGCTCTGCGGACTAGAACCGCCTGAAGGCTCGACTCCTTTTCACAACCTGTGTAGGATTGCTATAGCAGGCTGGAAGCCCGCGCTACGCATGGCGCACACGGTAAAGCTGATCTGAACCTTTTTCAGCTCCTCCAAAACAGCCACAGCCGATCAACTGCTCGTTGTCCAGGGTTCGCCGGGTAGCGGTTCAGGTCGCGGGTGCCAAGTATGGGCCGCACGAAACCACGAGGCGATCATGAGTCATCCCGAATTTTAACAAGAAAGGGGTCGTAAAAGGAGGCCCCCCGCAGTAGTATGGGGTTAGAAAAACAATCCATCCTTGAAGGAGGCATCCTATGAAGCATGATGCCAAAACGCAGCCCATGAAGCAAGCAGAACCCCAACGCAGCATGCACATGCAGCACATGCTGCGCGAGTTTTTGCGCCCGGGTGCGGATACTCCACGCTCGACGCCAGGGGTGAACGGGCTTCGCCTCCGGCTCCACAGCGGGTGTGGGGAGCGGCTCGACCACTGGGATGGACAGCGGTGCGAGCAATGCCACACCCTCCGACCGTTTGGGTGCGGAACGTTGGGCGCATGGCCGTCGCAGCACACCCCCCTGCGTTGCTCGTGTTCAATCACGGTCCACGTCTCGTCCCAACGGTCATTACCGATGGCATTGCGGAGGGCGAGGAGCGGATTGACGTTCGTCTCGGCCCCATGCATGCCCGCCCCTTTCAGCCGATCTTCCACCACCAGTTTGTTCGCACTCTCGACCATCCCGCTGCCGATGGGCCAGCCCTCAGCCACAAACTGGGGATACTGCATCTGCGTAACCCGCGCTTCCAGATAGGCCAGCGCCTTCGTCAGCGCATCGTTGCGTGGCTGGCTCGCGACCACCTCGCGTAAGCGTGGCAACACCGCTGCTGGGCCCGTCTGTTTGAGCGAGCGGCGCAATGCGACGTGCTCATCTGAACTGAGCAGTGGGCCGTCCGCTCCCGGCATCTGGGCAATCGTGCTGAGATACTCCGCTGCGTGGGCGAAGTCGAGGATGCGTACGGCCTCGGGGTCGTGCAGATCCACAAAGGTTTGGCACCACCCGGCCCCATCCACGACCGCCCCCACGCGCCGGGTACGCTCGGTCCGCGCCGATGGCGTTCGCCCGTCGCAAGGTCGCCAAAGGTGGTGCTGTCCACACGCCGCGAGAAGTACGAAAGATTGGTGGTCGCCACGACCGGGCCGTCCGGCGTCGTGCGGGGTGGCGGCACCTCACCGACCGCCAGCGCGCGCACCTCCGTCCACTGGCCGTGGACGAGCGGGATCATCGCCCCATCCACGCGCAAGACGAGCGTGTCCGGGGTGCAGGGCGGGTCGGGATGCTCGTGGAGGATGCGGGTCGCTGCGGTTGTTTCGTGCGC
>CAIRDL010000747.1 GCA_903877345.1 uncultured Oscillochloris sp.
ACCTGAAACCTGAAACCTGGCCCCTGAAACCTTGTCTAGTGCCTAAAATCGGCAATCTAAAATCTAAAATCTGAAACATGCCTAAAAGCGCGAAACTGCTGCACAACCTGGATAAGCGTGCGCGCTATTTGCCAGCCCCTTAAACTCGTGGGATACTGACGCCCGGCAATCATTCCCCGAACGGTCAGGAGCGTGTAATGTCTTTGCTGCCAACTACCTCCATCGCCAATCTTGCTGGCTACGTTGGTCAGACGGTGACGCTGGCGGGCTGGGTTTACCATAAGACCGAAAAGGGTAAGCTGATCTTTATTCAACTGCGTGACGGCAGCGGCGTCATTCAGTGTGTCATTTTCAAAAAACAAGTCGCCGAAACAACGTTTGCCACAGCCCAGGCCCTGACCCAAGAGAGTTCCTGTCGGATCACGGGCGCGGTGCGCGCTGATGCGCGTGCGCCAGGCGGCTTTGAGCTTGACGTGGAAACGGTGGAACTGGTTGGGGCCAGCCTCGATTACCCCATCACGCCCAAAGAGCACGGCATCGAATTTCTGATGGAGCACCGGCAGCTTTGGGTGCGTTCAGCGCGCCAACACGCCCTGTTGCGCGTGCGCGCCGAAGTGGTCGCAGCGGCCCAAGAGTGGCTCAATGACCAGGGCTTCGTGCGCTTTGACACACCGCTCCTGACCGCAACCGCCGCCGAGGGCACGAGCAACCTTTTCGCCACCACCTACTTTGACCTTGGCACGGCCTATCTCGCGCAAACGGGGCAGCTTTATGTTGAAGCGGGCATGATGAGCTTTGGCAAGGTTTACTGCTTTGGCCCAACGTTCCGCGCCGAGAAGAGCAAAACCCGTCGCCATCTGACCGAGTTCTGGATGATTGAGCCGGAGGTCGCCTTCGCCACCCACGAAGACAATCTACAGCTTCAAGAGCAGTTTGTCAGCGCCATTGTGCAGCGCGTGTTGGAACGCCGCAGTGCCGAACTCAAAACCCTTGAGCGCGACCCGACGATGTTGGAGCGTTGCGTGCCGCCCTTCCCCCGCATCAGTTATGACGATGCGCTCGCCCTTATTGCCGCCAAGCAAGGCGTGATCGAGGGCGCAACGCCGCTCACGTGGGGCGACGACCTCGGCGCACCCCACGAACAGCTGATCGCCGCGCAGTTTGAGCGGCCCGTCTTTGTCGAGCGTTACCCGGCGGCGCTCAAGGCGTTCTACATGCAGCCCGATCCCCAACGCCCCGCAGTGGCCCTCTGCGCTGACCTGCTTGCCCCCGAAGGCTACGGCGAAATCATCGGCGGCTCCCAGCGCATTCACGATCTAGCGCTGCTTGAGCAACGGCTCCACGACCACGGGCTGCAAACGGCGGCCTACCAGTGGTATCTCGATTTACGGCGCTACGGGACGGTGCCCCACAGTGGTTTTGGCATGGGCATCGAGCGTGTGGTCGCCTGGATTACCGGCACGCACCATATCCGCGAGACGATTCCGTTCCCACGGATGCTGTATCGGATCTATCCGTGAGGCGTGTGAAAGCGGGAGGCTTTAACCAGGGCTGGTGCAACCTCCTGGCTGGCGACTGAAGTCACGCCTGCGGAGCCTGCGGCTGGGCGTCGGCCTCCGCCGACGCCGGAGCCGTCCGCATAGGCGGGCGGTCGGCCATCGGTCAGGTCTTGTGATGGTCATTCGTCAACAAACCAGCGCTTGCTGCTGCGCTCGCCCTGAACCCTGAAACCTGGCACCTGAAACCTTGTAACAGATCAACAATGGCTCTCGTCTGGCGCAAAATTGGGCGCGATCTCTGGTTTCATCGTACGCAGACACTACTGGCGTTGGTGGCGATTGGGATTAGCGTATGGCTGCTCATGACGCTCATGTTCAGCCGAACCCTGTTGGTCAATAACCTGACGCTGGCCGCCAGCAGTAGCCTGCGCCCCGCTGTGGTCTTCCAAGTCACGGGGCTCGCGGCTGACCAGGTGGCGGCGTTACAAGCGCTGCCGGGCGTGTTCTCTGCGGGCGGCGTACGCTTTGACTCCTTCCGGCTCCAGTTCGGCGACGAGATCTGGTATGACCTCGCGCTGCAAACACGCTCTGACCTGCATGCTACGGGCCAAAGCTCCCTCAGCCTCGTAACTGGGAACTGGCCCGCCCCGACCACGGCGGGCGATCCGCAGCCCTTCAGCCTTGCGCTGGAAGATTCGGCGCGCACGGTGTCGGCGGTACACGCTGGTGCGACCGTGCGCCTATACCGTGACGATATGGGCGAGCGTAGTGTGCCGGTGGCGGGGATGATCTATGACCCAACCGCCAGGCCGAGCCGCTTCCTCAGTAATACGCTCCACGGCTTCGCGACGCTTGAGGGGCTGAGTGCGCTGACCGGGCGTAAAAGCTACGACTGGCTCTACCTCCGGTTTGCGCCTGGGCTGCCCGCCAATGAGCAAGCAGCCGCTCTCGCCCGTGTCGAAGCTTGGTTGCACCGTGCGGGCATTGCCTATGGACGACAGCCGATTGCGCCTGATGATCTGGTGCTGGTGCGCTTTAGCGAGCTTGCGCTTAGTGTGCTGACGTTGCTGGCACTGTTGGGTTGCTTCCTCGGTGCGGTCTGGATCAGTAGCGTGATGACGACCCGCATGGTGCGCGCGCAGGCCGAGATCGGCATTATGAAAGCGATGGGCTTTCAGCGCAGCCAGATTGCCGCGCTTTACATGGGCCAAGCGCTCTGCCTCGGCCTGATCGCCACGCTCATCGCCCTGGTAGCGAGCTACGCCAGCGCGCAAATCCTCAGCCATACCGTTGCCGACTGGCTCTTTGCCAAGCAGATCACGGAGCGCACCATTCCGCCCGCGCTGTGGGCTGCGGGCCTGGGAATGGGGCTGTTGCTCCCGCTCGTCGCGACGAG
>CAIRDL010000748.1 GCA_903877345.1 uncultured Oscillochloris sp.
GCGTCAAGCCCCTCCGCATAAGCAGCGGCAAGCTCGGGGTTGAGGGGGTTGTTGTCGAGGTTGAGTTCTTTCAGATGCTCAAGCTGGAGGAGAGAGGTGGGGAGATCAGAGATTAGATTCCTATGAAAGACAAGTTTTTTCAGATAACGAAGCTCTTTAAGCCAATCGGGGAGAGACTGCAACCCACAATGGCTAGAATACAAGCCTTCCAGTTCTGATAACTGGCAAATCCAGTCCTTGTATCTGGGAAAATTATCAATCAAAAGATATTTCAGCTTTGTCACACCTTGAATAGAGTCAGGTAGTCTAGATAATGCATTCTTTTCTAATCCAAGAAAACGTAGCTCAGTGAGTTGTCCAAACAAAATTGGTAACTCAGTCAGTCGGTTGTTGGTGAAATCCAGCGACTGCAACCGGGTCAGATGTCCAAGCGACTCTGGCAACGCCGTCAGTTGGTTGTTGGAGAGATCCAGCGCCTGCAACTGGGTCAGTTGGCCGAGCGCCTCCGGCAGCGCCGTCAGACGGTTGACGGAGAGATTCAGCGACTGCAACTGGGTCAGTTGGCCGAGCCACTCTGGCAACACCGCCAGTTCGTTGCGGGAGAGATCCAGCGACTGCAACTGGGTCAGATGGACAAGCGACTCTGGCAACGCCGTCAGTTGGTTGTTGAAGAGATCCAGCGCCTGCAACTGGGTCAGATGGCCCAACGCCTCCGGCAACGCCGTCAGTAGGTTGGAGGAGAGCTTCAGCGTCTGCAACTGGGTCAGATGTCCAAGCCATTCCGGCAGCACCATCAGCGGATTGTAGGAGAGAGCCAGCGATTGCAACTGGGTCAACTGACCGAGCGACTCCGGCACCTCTGTAAGTCCCATGCTGCTAAGATCAAGCCCCGTCGCCCCTGAGCGTTGCGCCTCCTCGATCTTTGCCTCTGCCTCGCGGTATGCTTCGTCGCGCGCCATTGGTGTGGCCTTTCGGGTTCAGGTGCGGCATGGGTGCCGGGGGTGTAGGCGCATGCCGGTAGATAATCGGTATGCGCTGTGCTCCTGGTATGATAGCCGATTTTTCAGCGCATTCAATGATCGCAATGGGATGGGCAGGGCTGATGCAAAGTCAGCGGCCAGGGCTGATGCAACGTCACGGTGTGGTACCAACCCTACCGCCCGCCGGGAGGCTAATGCGTCTGGCAACGAGGTTTGCTTGCAAACGTGCTGGCTTCGGCAAGCTCAGCCAACGCCCCCATCGCCGCCTGAGCTTGTCGAAGGCAGCGCCGACACGCACCCGCCGCCTGAGTGTGTCGAAGACCCCACAACCCCGCCGCCTTCAGGATGCTGTCGGCGAATCAGGGAGCGCAGGCATCTCGCCTGCATGCGGGCGGGACGCCCGCGCTCCCAGGTAAGGCGATTGTGGTAGGAGCGCATGCGTAACGCAGTCATTCTGAGCGGAGCGAAGAATCCTTGGCCAGCCGACTCTCGTAGTAGATCGGCACGGTGGCACCGTCCTCAACCGCGCGCTGGATATCGTAGATGCTGATGTAGTCGCCAAAGACGTTGCGCGTGCTGCGGTCGTTCAGCTCAATCGGTGTGCCGGTGAAACCAATGAAGGAGGCGTTGGGCAGGGCGTCGCGCACGTGCTGGGCAAAACCGTACTCCAGCGTTCCCGTCTCGCGGTTGAGCTTCGCCTGAAAGCCGTACTGGCTACGGTGGGCTTCGTCGGCGATCACCACGATGTTGCGCCGGGCGGAGAGCAGCGGGAAGCGCTCGCCCTTGCCCTCGGGCATGAACTTCTGGATGGTGGTGAAGACTACGCCGCCGGCGGCGACCTGTCGGCCCGGCGGCATCAAGAGTGGCGGCTAGGGTGCGTTGGACGGCGTGAAACTGGTGGTAGCCAGCGATCTTCTTGACCAACGGGCCGCCGCCGTCATCCTCGAAGACGATGAAGGCGCGCAGGAGCTCCAGAAAGCGCCGGTGCTCGAAGACGCCACGGGTGAGCACTTCAAGCTGGAGCAAACTGGCCGGAGCCAGTTCCTCGCCGGCGATGGTGCGCCAGGGCATGAAGCGCTCGCGGTCGGCAGTAAGCGAACCCAATCGGGCGGAGAGCCCGTCGGAGATCGCCAGCAGCGCGGTATACGCGAGCAGGGACGGGATCTGCAGCTTGTAGGTCTGGAGTTGGTTGTAGGCGGCCCAGGCGAGGGTGGCCGCTTCGCGGTCGGCTTCGGTGAGGGCGGCAGCAGGCATTGCGGGCCTCCTGCGATGACAGTAACGAACCGCTACAGCCGCCGGTACTTGTTCAGCTCCTCAACCAGTTCGTGGACGGTCGTTGATGGGTCATCGTGGGCAGGCCGCCGAGGCGCGTACACGGTGAGCAGGCGGCGGGCATTCGCGATTGCGTTCGATTGGTGTGCGACGAGCAAGTGATAGATCGCCGTGCTGTTCTTCGCATACGCTTGGCCCAACTTCGCCCCCAGACGGATGCAGTAGTCGGTACGCGTGATGGCGGTGTGGTGCTAGTCAAAGTGCAGCAGGTACCACAGCTCAAAGGCTTGGTTCGAGAACGCCACCCTAATCGCACCCTGCTGGGCATAGTGGAGTGCCTCGCTGATTTGTCTGGGCAGGAGGTCGTCACGGTCGAAGACGCACCATACTTGGTCGTAATCACCCTCATCACGCAACTGCACGGCCCGTTCGACCAGCGCCCGCCCCCGCTCATAGAATGCCTGCCTTTAGGCGCGGAAACCCACCAGCTTTGGCGGTGGGTAGCTGACTGACATCCTGGGTCTTGACCACCAGCCCCGGCACCTGAAAGGCCCGAAAGTAGTTTGGCTCAGTCTGCTCACCCTCGCAGACGATTAGGAAGCGCTGGCGGGCCGTGCGGGTGTCAACGCGACGGCCCGTTCGGCCACGCACACGCTCAGGGCCGTTTTTTCTCGCCATGCTCCGCCCCCAACAGCGCCCCCAGGTCGCCGATGAAGGGCAGCGCTCCGCTCCATCCCGCTCCTTGGCAGGGAGGCGGCGATACGCGAACCACGCCGCGTCGCGTTGGCGCTCCTTGCCGCGCTACGCGCTGATCTACGGCGGGGCATTAGCGTAGCGGTGATCAGCGCCCGCTTTCACACAACCCTCGTGATCCATTGAGCTAAAGAATCTGGGCGCGAGGGCGAGACGCCCTCCGCACGACCGCGAGGGCGAGACGCCCTCGCTCCGCCCAGAATCATGATCTGAAGATCTATAGTACTTCGGTACGTACAGCCCAAAGCGGCAGATTGTGGTATGCTGCTGGTGTCGTCCTAGGGCCAACAGTAAGCAATCCACCAACACCCTGACGACGCTAGTGTGTCATCTATCCGGAGTCAAGGTGCGTGGCGACACAACAAGTTTTGGCAGGCTTCAGGTTGCTGATGCGCTCGTTAATACCTGGAAACTTAGCCGCTACAACCTTGTTTAACAGGGCTACCGATGTCACCGCAAGCACGGATCCTCGTAGCTGACGATGACCCCTCCCTTTGTCTGCTCCTTCGTGAGACGCTCCAGGA
>CAIRDL010000749.1 GCA_903877345.1 uncultured Oscillochloris sp.
CGCACCGTTGGCTCGCGCTTCTTCTACCGCATTCCCGCCAACGACGCTCTGTTGCAAGAGGCCGTGACCGATTTCCTGCGGATGGATCAGCGCACCGCACTGGAAACCGCCGCCGGGGCGGGCGACCCCGCCATCAATACGTCGCTGGCGGCCATCCGTTGCCCGACGCTGGTGATCGGCGCTCGCCAAGACAACATCATGCCACCGGCAGGCACCCCGGAGGTCGCTCGCCTCGTCCCCAACAGCCGCCTCGTTTGGATTGATCACTGCGGCCACCTCCCGATGATCGAGCGCCCCGAGGAGTATCATCAGGTGCTGCGGACGTTCCTTGACGGCTAAAGGTTCTAGATTGCAGATTGTAGATTGTAGATTGCAGATTTGTGCAACAGGACGCCCTGCATTTGCCCGAACTGTCAAGTACCTGCGAATCTTGTCTGAGACAGGATTTGTGGCTACTTTACGGTTTGAGTACGCGCAAGGCATTCTGCTGCGCTTGATCTGAAACCTGAAACCTGGCCCCTGAAACCTTGTCTGCACTAGGTCGCTCATGAACCCCAGCGTCTCAATCATCATTGTCACCTACAATAGCGCCCCCTACCTAGCCGCCTGTAGCGCTGCGTTACAGGCGGTTCGCTATACGCCAACCCCGCAAATCGTGGTTGTTGACAATGCCTCCGCAGATAGCAGTGTCACGCTGGTGCGCCAACTGCTGCCCGAGGCGCTGCTTTTGCCACAGGCGACCAACCTGGGTTTTGGCGGCGGCGTCCAGTGTGGTGTCGCCGCTAGTCGGGGCGAGGTGCTGGTGCTGCTCAACCCAGACACCATTGTTGATCCCGCTTGGCTGACGGGGTTGGTGGCCCAGTTGGCCGAACCGCGCTGCGGGATTGTGGGGAGCAAGATTGTTGACCTCCGAGGCCAAACGCTGCTCCACGCTGGGGGTTTGATCAGCCGACCTGATCTGCTCGCCAGTCATCGTGGCAATGGCGAGCTAGACCGTGGGCAGTACGCGACCGCATTGGCGGTGCCATTTGTCACCGGGGCGTCGTTAGCGCTTCGCCGTGCGGTGTGGGATCAGCTTGGGGGTCTCGATCCCGGCTTTTTCCCCGGCTACTTCGAGGATGTGGATCTTTGTTGGCGAGCGCAAGCCCTTGGGTTGGAGTGCTGGTATGCGCCGCAATCGCTGCTCCGCCACCACGAGACGACCACCACCGGCAAGTTTAGCGGGGCTTTCTACTACTATCATCACCTCAACCGCCTCCGCTTGGCCTGCAAACACCTGCCCTGGCTTGCCCTCTGGAATGACTTTGGCCCCGCCGAGGCGCTTCGGCTACGGCAAGCCTCGGCCTTAGATCGAGCGGTGGCGGGCTTGGTCTACCGTCAGGCGTTGCCGCATGGCTTGGCGCTGCCTGACGCGGCGACGCAAGCCACGATCTTGCAGCGGGGCCGCACGCTTGCAACGATTGGCGCGCAACTCCAAACACAACCCGACGCTTGGCCAGCGGACGCCCAGACTCTCTTGGGCCACCCAACCGCCGCCGAGTCGCGGTTGCCCGCCCTGCTCGCCGAGGCAGCGGCGGAGGCGGTGTTGGCGGAACACCACTTTCGCTCGCCGCGCCCACTGATAGCCGCGCTGCGCCGCGCCTGGAACAATGTGGCGACGCGCTGGTATGTGCTGCCGTTGCTGCACCAGCAAACGCGCTTTAACCTTGCCGCCCAGCGTAGCATCGAACAAGTGCAGGTGCGGATTGATCAGCAGGTGCAGCAGGCGCTGCTTGAAACCCAGGTGCGCCAGGCGCTCTTGTGCTACCAGATGGCGCTGCATCAGACTGAGGTTTGAGCCATAACAAAAGCGGGCCGCAAGGCGACCCGCTCCGGCGTCTACGCTCCCAGATGAGTTAAGGCAGCACCACCACCGGCGTCTCGCTACAGTAGGTTGACACACTCACGCCTGTGTCCGCCGCGCTACAGACGTAATAGGTGCCTGGAGCAACGGTTGCGGTGTCCCAACTAGAGGAGTGCGGATTGCCAACGACAGGGACGGGGTTGGGTAGGGTTGAAGGCGAGGTTGATGTCGTGTTGAGTTGCGGGAGATAGACCTTATTGGGGCCAGCCGGTTGGGTTGGCACTGTTCCCTGGCTTGATGCCACCACCAGATGTTGGGTTGGCTGTTGCCGGTCGGTAGTGTAGTAGTAGGTGATCGCCTTCAGCGTTGAAGGTTCGACATTGACCCCAACCTCAATCGGGAAAGCTTGCCCCTGCTTGACCTCGTTGTTGGCCGTGAGAGTCACCCAGTCAATAGAGAAGCGGTCAGCCCCCGTCCCAACAGCTTGCTGCATCGTCTCTAGTGGATCAAAACGGAGGTTCTTCACCGTGCCGAGTTGCGTCCAGCCGAGTTGGGCCGGGAAAGCGTTTTGCTC
>CAIRDL010000750.1 GCA_903877345.1 uncultured Oscillochloris sp.
CCAACCCGAACAGCGAACTGACGTTGAGAATGGTGCCACTGCGTTGTTGGCGCAGCAACGGCAGGACATGGTTGATCATGCGTGCCGCCCCAAAGAAGTTGGTCGCAAACAACGCCTCAGCTTGGGCGAGGGTCGTCTCTTCCAGCGCGCCATTCAGAGCGTGCCCAGCATTGTTGATCAGGACATCAATGCGCCCGGCCTGGGTTAGCACCGCCTGTACGCACGCTGCAACCGATTCGTCACTACAGACATCAAGGGGCAGCATGGGGAAGGGCAGCGTTGGGTCGGTGCGGGCGTTACGGCTGGTGCCAAAGACGCGAAAGTTGTGCTTGACGAGCAGCTCGGCGGTGGCGCGGCCTAAACCAGTAGAAGCGCCAGTGAGGAGCACCACTGGCGGTTGGGGCAAGGACGGTCGTTCCGCTGCCGTGTGTGTTGTGGGCATCGAGTATCCCTTCGTGACCTGCTGCAATGGCCCACGCCGTTCGCGCCGCATGGTGCCATCCGAACGATGAGGCGCATCGTACATGGATTGTAGTACAAAGGTGCAAGAGCGTCAATCTTCCCTGCACAGTTAAGAAGATATGACCGATGGCCTCTTGCACCGGCTATTAACAAAACTTATACTTATGGTTGCCACCCACTGCCGTCACCATACCTAACCCTAAGCATGTAGCGGAACCACAGGCCCGCCGAATGGTAATGGTTCGCCGGCTATGGAAGGGGCTGAACTCACAGCTCCGTTATCAGATCATTTTCCCCTTCCTCCTGCTAACCTTTATGGTAGCGGCGGTAGGGGCCTTTGTCGTGTTCTTTTTGCTTGGCCAACGGCTACAGGAAAGCTTCGATACCGATCTTACCAATCTTACCCGCTCGGTAAGCGATGACGTGAGCCGCCGGGAGGCCAGCAACCTCCAGTTTTTGCGCCAAGCCACCTTCGCTGCGGCTAGCAATGAAGCTCCCGGCGGTGAAATCCCGAGCGTTGCCGATGCCCTTGCGGCAGGGAACATTGAGGGTCTGACCAAGGCGATTACGCGCATCTTTCGCTCGACGCAAAACACCTCTAGTATCCACATTGATCGCTTAATCGTTTTCGATAAGACCCGACGGTCGGTGGTAGATCTTGAGTGGCGTTCTGAGAACGACCACGCTTTGTTTTTCAGCCACCCGCCGCTCGATCTGCAAGGCGTTCCGTTCACGAAATACATCCTCGACGCTAAATCTGATGGTCAGGGGGATAAGTATGCCGGCCTGATCCGATTTTCCGATACCAATACCCTCTATTTCGCCACCTTCGCCCCCATTTACAGATCCAGCAATAGTCCCGTCAGTGATTCTAATAGTGATGTGGTCATCGGCGGCATGATTGTCGCTGTCCCGGTTGATCAACTTTTGATAGACATAAAAAACCCTTTGAATTTGGATGGGCTCACCCTTTATAACTCCGTAAGTGGGGAGGTGCTTGGCACTACTTTCAGTGATCGTGCTGCCGTCATGCCGATGGACAACCTGCTCGTTACAGACGTGATGCGTAGCGCCACTGAGTCCTCGCTTTCAACCTCACCCATCACCGACACCCGCTATACCACATTGATGTTTAAAACCAATTCGATTGCGAACGAGGCATACCAGTTTGCCTATGTGCCGCTACGGATTCGTGGGGCGGTCATCGGGATCTTAGCCCCGGCTCGTTCACGCACCTACATGACCGCGACGTGGAACAGCACCGTCTGGCCCGTGATGGGCCTCGTCGTTAGCTTGGCGTTCACAATTCTTATCGCCGGTTTTTTCATCGCCCGCCACATTACGATGCCGCTTGAGGAACTGGCCCGCGCCTCGACCGCGATTGCCGAGGGCAAACTTGATCAGCGCGCTCGGATCACCGCACAGAACGAGATCGGCCAGCTTGCAGTGAGCTTCAACCAGATGACCGGCTTCTTGGTGCGTCTCTACGACCAAGTACAGGCTGAGGCAATCCAACGGGCCGCTATTGTCGAGAGTATCACTGATGGGATTGTGGTAGTTGACGATCAGGGCAATATCCAGAATATCAACCGAGCGACGCGCCGCCTGATGCACCTGGCCGAGACTGCACCGCCGCCCGCAAAACTGAGCGACATCCCGATGCAGAAGGTGGCTGAGGGTGGGTCGAGCTTTGGTACCCAACGGACGCAGGATCTTTATGCGCTGGGTGAGCATATCGTGCGGGTCTCGATTGCACCGGTCGTTGGAACCGACGGGACGCGCTCAGGCTATGTCTGCCTGCTTCAAGATATGACCGCTGAGGTGGCGATGGATCGGGCGAAAACGAACTTTATCGGGACGATTTCGCATGAATTGCGTACCCCGCTGACGGTGATCAGCGGCAATGCCGACCTGCTCTTGCGCGGGCTGGCTGGTCGGCTTGAGGGTGAGCAGCCGAGTTTCGTCGAAACGATCCGGCAGCACTCCAACAATATGGCGAGCCTGCTGCAAAATGTGATCATTGTCGCGAACCTTGACTCGGGGGCAACCTCGACCGATCTTGAGGTGCTCGAACTCTTGCGTCCGGTTGAGGAGGCCAACTGGCGGGTGCAGAGCCAAATCAAAGCGAAGGGGCTCACGCTCACGCTCCAGATTCCGAAGGATCTGCGCCCGGTGTGGGCGGACTTTGACCATGTGCGGCAGGTGGTGTACCAACTGCTCGACAATGCGCGCCGCTACACCCAACAGGGCAGCATCACTGTGCGGGCGCTTGATTGCGGCACCCATGTTCGGGTTGAGGTGCAGGATACTGGGCGCGGGATTCCGCCTGATATGCAGAAGCAGATCTTCGAGCGGTTTATCCGTGGCGATGGCACCAGCGAGGGCATTAACTCGGCGGAGCGCGGGATTGGCCTCGGCTTGGCGATCTGCAAACAACTGGTGGAACGGTTAGGTGGCATAATAGAGGTGACAAGTATTCCCGGTGAGGGCAGCACGTTCGCTTTTACCCTGCGTTACGCCAATGATCCTTCAAGCCCCGAAAACGAGACTTCCCTGGCTACGGCTGCCTGAGCTCAGCTCCCTGCGGCGCCCGTTCTCATGGTTCATCCTCCTCGTCATGATCATCGTCGTGACCGGGGTCTCCTTCGTTGCCCAACTCGCGCTGTATCTGGGTGCCCCCGACACAGCGCGTGACGGTGCGCTGTGGGGTATGCAGGGCCAAGCTGACTATGGCCGCTGGCCCTTCAGTCTCTTCGCCCTACCGGCTCAGGCAGGGCTTGATCGCTCTGATGGGGATGTCGCGGCGGCGAAAAGCCCCCAGCCGGCTAGTCAGGCGCCCATCGGTGAGGTGGCCGTTCCAACCGCCACGCCGACGCCGCCTCTCGTCACACCGCCGCCGACCAGCACCACCGCCCGCGTCGTGCTGCCGCAACCGTCGCTCACGCCGACCGCCACGCGCACCGCCGCCCCGTCGCCGTCGCCGTCGCCAACCTCTACGCCGTTGCCCGCCATCAACACGCCCGCCCCGACGGTCACACTGCCCCCGACCGCAACCCCGACGACTGTACCGTCGCCGATTACCGCGCCACCAAGCATTCCCACACGCCAACCGACGAACATCGTTGCGCCGACAAGTACCGTTGCGCCGACGAACACCATTGCGCCGACAAGTACCGTTGCGCCGACCGCCACCGCGACACCGACCGGCACGCTTGCGCCGACCGCCACCGCGACGAACAGCCCGACGCCAACCGCTTCGCCCACAGCGTCACCTACTGTGCAACCTACGCCACTGGTGGGTTTCATCAACGCCACGCTCACCAGCACCGAGGGCAAGACCGCCGTCTTCGAGGTGCGCCTAACCAGTGCCTACGACAAGCCAGTCACCGTCAGCTACCAGACCAGCGACGGCACCGCGCAGGCTGCGCTCGATTATCAAGCGCTCAGCGGGGTACTGACCTTTAACCCTGGCGAGACGCTCAAGACCGTCAGTATTGAGGTAATGAGCGACACGCTGAAAGAACTTAATGAGACGCTCGACCTCACCCTGAGCAGCCCGACCAATGCGGCGCTTGATAGCCCAGCAACTGGCACACTCACGATTCTTGATGCCAGTGCGCCGCCCACCGTCGCTTTCCTCGGCGACCGCCGGACGGTGCCGGAGCGTGGTTCGGTCGCGGTGACGCTGGTACTGAATCAGCCGAGTGCCTTTGACGTGGTGGTGCCCTTCACCGTGGGCGGAACCGCCAGTCTCAGCGACCATGATTTGCGCGCCGGAACGGTGACGCTGCCCGCCGGCACGACCAGTGCGCGCCTGCGCTTCACCATTACCGACGATCAACGGGTTGAGCCTGATGAGACGGTGCTGATCACCTTGGGCACGCCGACCAACGCGCTCTTGGCTAACCCCAGTAATTTCACCCTGACCATCAGCAACGATGACACAGCAAATGTCGTGGTAGCCACAAACGTGCTGACCACCTCCGAAGGTCAGACGCTCACCTACACCGTGCGCCTGACAAGCGAACCGAGTTGGTCAGTCGCCGTGCTGCTGCTGCCTGATGCCCAACTCAAGACCGCGCCCGTGGCCCTCGCCTTCGACGCGAGCAACTGGGCCACACCCCAAGTGGTGACCGTCACAGCGCTTGACGACAACGTGGCGGAGGCGAACCCACACGCCGGGCGCATCATGCACGCAGTCAGGAGCTTTGACCCCGACTATAACTGGAACCGGGCCAGCGAAAGCGCCCTGGATGTCGTAGTGGCGATTACAGACAACGACACAGCGGGCGTGGTAGTGAATCCGTTGGCGCTTCGTGCGACGGAAGGCGGCGCAACGGCTGTGTATCGCGTCGTGTTGACGAGCGAACCGACGCGTGCGGTGACGGTGACGCTGCTGCCCGATGCCCAAGTGCGCCCGAACACGGCGCAGTTGGTCTTTGATGCCACCAACTGGCAGGTGCCGCAAACCGTCACGGTGACAGCGGTAGATGACCAAGTGGCTGAACAAAGTCCCCATAACGGCAGCATCAGCCACACGACCGCTAGTGCTGACCCGTTCTACGCGGGTTTGCCCGTCGCTGCGGTGGCAGTAGCGATCATGGATAATGATTACGCAGGCGTCAGCATCGGCACGCCGTCAAGTTCCCTCACCAGTGAAGCGGGTGCCACAACTGCCTTTACCGTTGCCCTAACGAGCCAGCCGACCGCGCCGGTGACCGTGGCGCTTACGTCGAACGATCTGACTGAGGGAACGGTGAGCGTGGCCCCGACGAGTACGCTGTCGCTGGTCTTCGATGCAACCAACTGGATGACGCCGACCTTGGTGACAGTGACGGGGGTGGATGATCTGTTGTTTGACGGCCCACAGATCTACACCATCACCATCAGCCCAGCCCTGAGTCTCGATCCGAACTATGCGGGGTTGGTGGCCTCATCGCCATCACTCACGCTTACCAACAATGACGATGAACTAACGCAAGTTACGGTCAGCAACGCGCTGCCAGTGAATGAAGGGCTTGCCGGCACAACAACGGTGATCACCTTCCCCATCACGCTGACCAACTCGCTGCCCGTGTCGTTCACCGTGGACTACACGACGCTTAATGGCACCGCGACCGCTGGCTCCGATTATGTAGCGACGACAGGCACCGTTACCTTCACCCCTGGCATGACCACCACCGTCATCCCCGTGACGATCTACGGCGATGCGGTGGCCGAGCCGAATGAGCAGTTCAGCCTCCAAATCAGCAATCCGCTGGCGGCGGGCTATCTGACGGGGCTGGGCAACGCATCGGCGGTGGCGACCATCCGCGATGATGATGTGGCAGGCGTCACCGTCAGCCCAATAGCCCTGAATCTGGCCGAAGACCCGGCGGCACCGAATCACACCGGCACCTACACCGTCGCCCTGACGAGCCAGCCGACGCAGCCCGTCACGGTCACGCTCGTGATGACCGATACGCAGCTAAGCACAGATCTGACGACATTGGTCTTCAATGCGCTGACTTGGAATGTCCCGCAGACCGTGACCGTGACGGCAGTGGATGACACCTTCGTTGAGCCGACGCCCCACAACGGCGTGATTAGCCACACGGTCGTTAGTAGCGATACGGTCTATGCAGCCTTGCCGGTCGCCACTGTGACCGCAGCGATCACCGACAACGACACGGCCCTCGTCGCAGTGAGCAGTGCCATCACCATCAGTGAGGGGTTGACCGGGACAACGGTGATCACCTTCCCCATCACGCTGACCAACTCGCTGCCCGTGTCGTTCACCGTGGACTACACAACGCTTGATGGCACCGCGACCGCTGGCTCCGACTATGTGGTGACGACGGGCACCGTCACGTTCGCGCCGAACACGACCAGCGCGGTCATCACGGTGACGGTCTCCGGCGATGCAGTGGCCGAGCCGGATGAGCACTTCACGCTCCAAATCACAAACCCGGTGGCTCTCGGCTACCTGACGGGGCTGGGCAACGCGCAGACTGATGTGACCATCCTGAATGATGATGTGGTAGGCGTCACCGTCAGCCCGGTAGCCCTGAATCTGGCCGAAGATCCCACGGCACTGAATCACACCGGCACCTACACCGTCGCCCTGACAAGTCAGCCGACGCAAACGGTCACGGTGACGCTGTGGCCCGATGCCGAGGTGACGGTGACGCCAACCGCGCCGCTGGTCTTCGATGCGACCAACTGGATGACGCCAACCCTGGTGACGGTGACGGCGGTAGATGACCAGGTTGATGAGGATGGCGACAGTAACGTCACGCGACACACGGGCCTCGTGACCCATACGGTCGTCAGCAGCGACACGACCTATGCGGCTCTGCCCGTTGCTCAGCGACCGGCGGATGTGACGGCAGCGATTACCGACAACGACACCGCAGGCGTTACCGTCGTGACCAACACGACCACCATCACCGAGGGCGGCACCCTCACTTATACGCTGCAACTGACGAGCCAACCGACCGCGACGGTGACGATTACGCCGACGGCAACGACACTGGGCGTGGTGAGTCCTGCATCGTTCACCTTCACGCCTACCAACTGGATGACGCCCACCGTTGTGACGGTGGGTGTGCCGGACAATGCTACGGTTGATAACTACGCCGCGCCCACCTTCACCGTCACCCACGCGCTGGCGAGTGCCGATCCGAATTATGCTGCATTGACGGTCAGTTCCGTGCCCGTGACGGTACTTGACAA
>CAIRDL010000751.1 GCA_903877345.1 uncultured Oscillochloris sp.
CAGATTCACCCGCTAGGCCAACATAACGAAGCGCCCCGTTGGCGGAGCGCGTCCTACTCACATGGGTTCGTCCCGAAGGTGTATCGGTCTCTTGGGGGGGTGACCATCCAGCCAATCTTGCAAAAGGGCCCGCCTTGCGGTACACTATACGCACAGGCGTTCACGCTCAACATCTTGCCAGCAGCTTTGTCAGTTTCACCGTGCAATCTTCATGTAAGCAAAGATGCGCAGTCTTGGCCTCACGTTCAAAAGCAGGCCGCAACAGCGGCGCTGAAGCAAGGCTCTCCCTCACAACTGAACTTAGTGAGCGAAGGGCCGAAAGGCAGAACATCCTATGAACATTGCGGTCGTCGGTACGGGCTATGTCGGCCTCACCACCGGGGTATGCTTTGCCGATTTGGGCAACACGGTCAATTGTATCGAGATCAACCCCGAGAAGCTTGCGCTGTTGCGAAGCGGAAAGTCCCCCATTTACGAGCCTGGCTTGGAGGAGTTGCAAGAGCGGAACATGCGCGCCGGACGCCTCCGTTTCACCGACGACTACACCGTCGGTTTGGCTGATGCTCGGCTGATCTTCATCACTGTCGGCACGCCGATGGGCGATGATGGGGCTGCCGACTTGACCTATGTGAAGGCGGCGGCGCAGGGCATCGGCCAACACCTTACCCGCGACGCGATCATTATTGATAAGAGTACCGTGCCGATTGGCACCGGCGACATGGTCTTCGACATCATCACCGAACATGCGGTGCCGGGCGTCAGTTTCGCTGTCGTCTCGAATCCCGAGTTCCTGCGCGAAGGCAGTGCCCTGAGCGACTTCTTCCGCCCTGACCGAATTGTGCTTGGCTCAACTGACCGCAAGGCCGCCGAGGAGGTGGCCGAACTGCACGCGCCCCTCGGTGCGCCCGTCATCATCACCGACTTGCGCACGGCGGAGATGATCAAGTACGCCTCAAATGCGTTCCTGGCGACGCGCATTTCCTTTATCAACGAGATTGCCCAGATCTGCGAGAAGTTGGGCGCTGATGTGCGCGAAGTGGCCCGTGGCATGGGGGCCGACAAGCGCATCGGGCCGCACTTCCTCGACGCGGGCTTGGGCTACGGTGGCTCCTGCTTTCCCAAGGATGTCCTGGCCCTCCACCACATGGCCGCCTCGTCCGGCTGCCACCCGCAGTTGCTCCAGGCCGTTATGGACATCAACCAGTCGGCCCGCGACCGCTTCGTCAGCAAGGTTGAAACCCTGGTGGGTACCTTGGCCGATAAGTGCGTTGGAGTGCTCGGCCTCTCCTTCAAGCCAAATACCGATGATATGCGCGAAGCACCCAGCATTGACATCATCAAAGCGCTTCAGGCCCACGGTGTCCGCGTGAAAGCCTACGACCCCGTGGCGATGGATAACGCTGGCGAACTGGTGCCGGAAGTGACCTTCTGCGCCACCGCTTACGATGTCGCCAAAGAGGCCGATGCACTGCTGTTGGTGACGGAGTGGAATGAGTTTAAGCAACTCAACTGGGAGAAGATCCGCAGCTTTATGCGTCAGCCGATTGTCGTGGACGGACGCAACCTCTACGATCCTGCCGAAATGGCGGCCCGGGGCTTCATCTACTGGGGCGTTGGTCGCGGCAAGCAGCCCGCCATCGCTGCCACCAGCGAGGAAGTCTCAGCCTAACTGCCTGTCGAAGCGCGCAACGCCATCAGCGCTGCGATCTCACCGCGCCAAGGCACCAAAAGAGCCGACAGAAGGGCTTTCTGTCGGCTCCGCTGCTTCAATCTCGCTCAAAATAACCGCTGTTGGCGCGGCTCGTCGCTGTGCTGGGGCGGCGGCTGGCCCTTCAGCGCATCCGTCAGTAGATCGGTGATCGCCAGTTCCGTAGCCCACTGGCGGAGGTAGGCGTGATTGAGTGCATCGTCCTGCACCCGCAAGATGGCCTGCACATCGCGCCACTGACGGTCGGAGGGCGCGAGTTTGTACCACTCCAGTTTTGCCAATACCGTGTCTTCGGCGCTCGCCACTCGTAGGGAACCGCTCGGCTCGCCGGGAATGTCTATCACCTGCGCCCGTTGGAACTGAGCAACCTCGAAGGGGCGGCCCGACGACAGATATACGTCAATCTGGAAGCCGGTTGCTTTGTCGTAGGCGCAGAAACTCGCTCGCTGCTGCCAGTCGGCCCGCGCCTCGGGCAGCCGCACGAGCGCGTCGGTGATGTCGCTCGGCAGGAAGGTGAAGCCCTCCCGCAGCCCATCCACCAAGGCGCGCACATCGCGGGCAGCGAGGTCGAGCACGATGTCTATGTCACGGGTCATACGATACTCGCCGTGGACAATAGCAGCCACCGAGCCAACGACAAGGTACGGGATCGCTTGTGTGTCGAGGAGTGCGCCAATGCACAACGCCAGGGCGAGCGGGTCAACCGGCGTTGGCATAAGGGACAATCCTTTCAGCAAGGCGGCTCCGTAGAGACGTTGCTCAGGCGTAAGCCGTTGGAGCGCCAGCGCATAACCCAATTCGTGGGCGCTGGTCGCTGGCTTCCGCCGCTGGATGCCCGCCAGGGCCAGCCGGTCAGCCATGCGGTTCATGTCGCGAGCCAGTTTCAACTTACACGCCGCCGAGAGTGTACGGAGCGTGGCGACCACGGCACGCTCAATGTCAGCGGTGCGGGAAGCTTTGTCCACTACACATCCAGATCCCGCACCTCCGCCGCGTGGGTCAGAATGAAACGCTTGCGCGGCGGCACTAGATCGCCCATCAGCATCGTAAAGGTCTCGTCGGCCAACTGCGCGTCCTCGATGTTCACCTGCAGAATGACCCGGTTCGCCGGGTTGAGTGTCGTTTCCCAAAGCTGCTCGGCGTTCATCTCACCCAAGCCTTTGTAGCGCTGAATGCCTGTGCGTTGGCGCTCCGTCTCGCTCAGCTTCCCGAGATAAAGGTCACGCTCACCATCTGAATAGGTGTAGACCTGCTCTTTGCCGTGCCTAATCCGATAGAGCGGCGGCTGCGCGATGAACAGATGCCCGTTCGTAATGAGTTGCCGCATATGGCGGAAGAAGAAGGTCAGCAGCAGCGTGCGAATGTGACTGCCATCCACGTCGGCGTCGGCCATCAGGATGACGCGGTGGTAGCGTAGCTTCTCGGAACTGAACTGCTCGCCAATCGGCGTCCCAATCGCCGTAATCAGCGCCCTGACTTCCGCGTTCGAGAGCATCTTGTCCAAGCGGCTTTTTTCAACATTGAGGATTTTGCCCCGCAACGGCAAAATCGCCTGGAAGCGGCGGTCACGGCCCTGTTTCGCCGTCCCACCGGCGGAGTCGCCCTCGACGATGTAGAGTTCGCAACGGGCCGGGTTGCTGTCCGAGCAATCGGCCAGTTTGCCGGGCAACGCGAAGCCCTCCATCGCACTCTTACGCACCGTATCCCTGGTCTTTTGCACCGCCAGACGGGTACGGGCCGCGTTGAGCGTCTTCTCAATGATCTTACGCGCCTCGCCGGGGTTCTCGTCTAGCCACATCCCGAAAGCATCGCCAAGCACCGTGCCGACCGCGCCCGCCGCTTCGGGGCTGACCAGTTTCTCCTTGGTCTGCGAGCTGAAAAGCGGGTCTTTCAGCTTCACACTGATCACGGCGGTCAGACCCTCGCGCACATCTTCGCCGGTCAGATTGACCTCATTCTCCTTGAGAATGTTCTTAGCGCGGGCATAGGTGTTGATCACGCGGGTCATCGCCGTGCGAAAGCCCGAAAGATGCGCGCCGCCGTCCGTATTATTGATGTTATTAGCGAAGGCGTAAACCGAGTCAGTATCGTAGGTTTCGGTGTATTGCATCGCCACCTCGACCGCCACATCATTGACCGTGCGCTCGGCGTAGAAAGGCTGCTTGTGCAGGGCTGTCTTGCCTTTGTTCAGGTGGCGCACATAGCTGACAATCCCGCCCTCGAAATAAAAGTTGAGTACCTGATCGTCACGCTCATCGGTGAACTGGAAATGCAGCCCCTTAGTGAGGTAAGCCATTTCCCGGAAGCGCTGGGCCAGCGCCATGAAATTGTAGTCAATCCCATCTTTGAAGATCGCCACATCGGGCATAAAGTGGATTGACGTACCAGTACCCTCGGCGGGGCCAATCGCCCGCACGTCGGCTACTGGCTTGCCCGTGACATACTCCTGCATCCAGAG
>CAIRDL010000752.1 GCA_903877345.1 uncultured Oscillochloris sp.
GGGACGCCTTGGGCGTGGCTGTGGCTGCCGACCTGATGCGGGGCCAAGGCATCGCACTGCCCGCTTGGGTTGACGACCTGATCGCCAAGGGTGACGCCTGCTTCTATCGTGACGGTGCGCCCTACAATGTCGCCACGGGCAACCACGAGGCTCGTCCGCGTGACGAACGCGCCATTGATTTGGCGGCGCTCAAGGCGGCGGGCAAAGAACTGCAGGGCAACGCCTCCGCCAGTCTCATTGATCTTGGCGATGGGGTGCTTGGCTTTGAGGTTCATTCCAAGGCGAACACACTCGGCGGCGCGGTAATCGAACAGCTGATCGCTGCGGTCGAGGAACTGAAGCAAGACCAATGGGTCGGCATGGTGATCGGCAATCAGGGCAAGTTCTTCTCTGCCGGGATTGACCTGAATGATGTTGGCGCGGGCGTAATGGCCGAGGCTTGGGACGATGTGGCCGAATACGCCGCGCTGGTGCAGCAGACCTTCCGCACGCTGCGCGATAACCCCAAGCCGGTGGTGGCTGCGCCCTTCGGGCAGACCTTGGGCGGCGGGGTTGAGTTCGTGATGTACTGCGCGGCTGCCGTCGCTGCTGCCGAGACCTACATGGGCTTGCCCGAAATCAGCGTCGGCGTCATTCCGGCGTGGGGCGGTTGCACCGAGTTGAACCGTCGCTTTATTGCTGAGGCGGCGCGCAATGGCGGCGACTTGGCGAAGGCGCTGCAACGGGCCTTTGAGAACATTGGCCTCGCGAAGATCGCCACCAGCGGCTTGGAGGCGAAGGATTTGGGCTACCTGCGCCCAACGGATCGCATCATCTTCAACCAAGATTACCTGCTTGGCGAGGCGAAGCGCACGGTACTGCGGCTGGTGAGTGCGGGCTATACGCCGCCCCCGACGGAGAAGCAGAATTACGCGCTGGGCCGCGACGGCATCGCCCTGTTGCGCGTCGGCGTTCACCAGTTGGCGCAAGGCGGCTACGCCACGCCTTACGACCAAGTCATCGCCGACAAACTCGCCTACGTGCTCTGCGGCGGCGACCTGAGCAGCCCGCAGTTTGTTGATGACGAGTACATGCTGGCGCTTGAACGCGAGGCGGTGATCGCACTGTTGAAAGATGAGCGCACCCTCGCCCGGGTCAATCATCAGCTTGAAACCGGCAAGCCGCTGCGAAACTAAGCCAAGGTTGCAGAGATCAGGTTTCAGGTTTCAGGTCGAGCGCAGCAGAACGCGCTGCGTAGGCCAAAACTGTAAAGTAGTCACGAACCTTGTCTAAGGGGAACTAACGAAGATGCACGAAGCTGTGATTGTCTCCGGCGCCCGCACTGCAGTCGGGAAAGCCCCGCGAGGTGCCCTGCGGACGGTGCGCCCCGACGAACTGGCGGCGACCGTGATTAAGGCCGCTATTGAGCGCGCCGTCGGCCTTGACCCGCGTGAGGTTGAGGATGTCATTCTGGGCTGTGCGATGCCCGAAGCCGAACAGGGCATGAACGTGGCCCGCGTCGCCGCCCAACGCGCCGGGCTTGCCGATAGTGTGTGCGGCGTCACCATCAACCGTTTCTGCTCCTCGGGGCTGCAAACGATTGCCACGGCGGCGCAA
>CAIRDL010000753.1 GCA_903877345.1 uncultured Oscillochloris sp.
CGCTCAGCGTGACAAGCACGATGTTTCTCAGGAGCGAAGCGAAGGGTCCCGGCATGGATACGCACAACCACCGGGACGCTTCGCTGACGTTCAGCATGACAATCTGACACCTACTTCGTTCCGGTTGAAGCTGCGTGATGGTACGATGGGCATGGGCCTAAGACAAGGGATCAGGGATCAGGGATCAGGGATCAGGAAGCCGTGTCTAAGACATGGTTCCAACTTGACAATTTGGGCAAATGCACGTCGTCCTGTTGCGGCAAATCTGCAATCTGAAACATGCCTAAGGAGTACACACATGTCATTTGCCAGCGAACTAGATCCCGCTGCCCTGAGCGCGGCACTGCTTCGGTACTTAGCGCCACAGCTTACCGACGACCTGCGTGCCCAGATGCCTGCGTTTGTGGCGTTGCTTATGGCGCGGTTTAGCGGACAGGTGCCCGCGCCTGAGGCACCGCCCCCAGCTTTGGCTGCGCTTAGCAAGGCGCTGGCTGGTGCCGAAATTCCTGTGGGCGGAGCCTTGGTTAGCTTTGGGCGCGACAATCATTTGGGGGCTGTGACGATTCGCGATGTGGTTGGACGGGATCAGATCAACCATACGGGCAATGTTCTCCATATTTACGGCCCGGTATACCTTGGCGGGGTTGCAACGGAACCGCCGACCACTGCGCCGCCGCCACCCGCCGCGCCGCCTGATGTGCCGCATCGCAAAGGCGTGAACCCGTTTGTCGCTGGGCCACAAGTCGCGCCGGAACAGTTCTATGGTCGGCATGAACAGATCATGAGCATTCGGGATCGCATTGGCGGTACTTCGCCGCAGTGCATCTCCATTGTGGGTTTCCCGCAGAGCGGTAGAAGTTCGCTGTTACGTTATGTGCGTGAGCATATCAAGGAATTTTGCACAGACGATCAGAATCCTCTTATCGTCGAGCTCAGTCTGCGTGACCAGCGCTTCCTTACGCCGACGAATATTACCGGGGGGCTGCGACGCGGCATTGAGCAGCGCACGGGCCGTGCGCCTTGGCAACACGACGCCGACAACGACCCTTGGGCCGTAAATGACGGCCTTCGGACGCTGCACAAGCGCCACCGCTTGATTGTGCTGCTCGATGCGTTTGAGCAGGTCGGGGAGCGATTGAAGGAGTTTCAGGATTGGGGCGACGACTGGCGCGAGAAGGCCGGCCAGGGCTATTTTGCTCTAGTGATCGCCACGGTACGCCCCATTGGTGAAAGCTACGAGAAGCTTGGGGTGGCCTCGCAGTTCGGGAACATTTTTACCACCACTGAACTTGGTGCGCTGACCCCCGACGAGTGGCACGCCTTGGTAGAGCAAGGCTTTGCGTCTACAGGCGTCACGGTTAGCGCTGCTGATTTGGCGCTGTTGGACGACTTGGCGGGCGGACTGCCCTTCTACACGCAACTCGCGGCGCAACTGCTGTGGCGGCACGGCGACCATACGAGCACACGGGCGGAGTTTGTGCGCGAAGCTGTGCGCCACCTCCCCACGCTGTGGGGCAAACTATACCTGCAAGAGCGGCGTGCGCTACAGCACGCCGCCGGGCTGCCCAACCTAGCCGCGCCTGACGCCAACCTTTGCAAAAAGCTTCAGCGCCACGGCTTGCTGCGCGCCGACGGGCGACTCTTCAGCAGTGCCCTCGCGGCATGGGTGCGGGAGCAGCGATGAGGCTGGCCGTGCCCTTCTGGAGCGCTGCGTCACGAACTTGGGGACGTTGCAAGGCCAATTGCTTGGCTTGGGCCTGAAGGGGGAACAGATCACCCGTTGGCAGCCGGTCTTTGCCGCTTGGAAAAACGTGTTACAGCGTACGCTCTCGCAGGACGAAGTACTCAACTCCTTCCAAACGGGTAACCCGCTGCGGCCCGAGCGCAAGGCTCTTTTCAAAGGGCGCACCCAGTTTGTCAGTGATGTGTTGCGCTACGTCTACGATGCCAGCCACCCGGCGCTGGTGCTACACGGCCCCCGGCGCTGCGGCAAAAGCTCGTTCCTGCTTAACTTGCCGCGCCTGCTGCCGAGCGAGGTGCTGCCGGTTTACTATAGCTTGCAAGGCCCAGCCGCCACCGCCAACGACGGCGATTTCTGCTATGGGCTGGTGCGGGCGCTGGGGCGCGACTTGCGCGGGCAGGGCGTACAAACCCCGGCGGCGGAGCGCGACCGCTTCCACGCTAGCCCCTACGCGGCTTTGGAAGATTGGCTCGACGCGA
>CAIRDL010000754.1 GCA_903877345.1 uncultured Oscillochloris sp.
ACCTGAAACCTGAAACCTGAAACCTGAAACCTGAAACCTGAAACCTGAAACCTGAAACCTGAAGAACAAGCTGAGGTCAACAATGTCAGTTCCCTACGGCCAGACGGCGCTGCCCCAGCGCGTTTCGATCCGCGAGGTCGGGCCACGCGACGGGCTACAAAACGAGTCCGTGATCCTCACGACCGCCAATAAGCTGCGGCTTATTGACGCCCTCGCCGCCACGGGGCTTGCCCAAATCGAGGTCGGCGCTTTTGTGAAGGCCGAAAATGTGCCGCAGATGGCCGATACCACCGAGGTGTTCGCCAGCCTCACGCGCCAACCGGGGGTGAAGTACAGCGCGATTGCGCCGAATGTGCTTGGTGCCCGCCGCGCGCTTGAGGCGGGTGCCGATATGGTGCAGGTCTTTTTTAGCGCTAGTGAAAGCCACAATCAGAGCAATGTCAACATGAGTGTTGAACAGTCGCTTGCCAATGTGGCCGACATGAGTGCGATTGTGCGCGCCGCCAATCGCCCCTTCGACGCCGTGCTCTCCGTCGCTTTTGGCTGCCCCTTCGAGGGCCATACGCCCATCGAGCGCGTGCTCGAACTGTGCGGGCGTTTGCTCGATTTGGGGGCCGAAGAAGTGACCCTCGGCGATACGACGGGCATGGCGCACCCCAGCTTGGTGCAACAGGTCGTCCAGGCGTTCCAGGTTCGCTTTCCGCGCCAAGCCCTGCGCCTGCACCTCCACAGTGCCCGTGGCGCGGGCCTTGCCAATATCCTGGCCGCGCTCCAACTCGGCGTGAGCGAATTCGACAGTAGCATTGGCGGTATCGGTGGTTGTCCTTTTGCCCCTGGTGCTCCCGGTAATCTCTGCACTGAAGATATGACCCACATGCTCCACGAGATGGGCATTCACACTGGCCTCGACTTGCCCGCTTTGATGGCGACCGCCCGCATGCTCGAACAAATGCTGGGCCACGAGGTGCCGAGCCAGACCATTAAGGCGGGTATCTGTAAGCACCTCACCGGCTAAATGGATCCCCAACACAAGGTGGTCTTGCTGACGGGCGCCTCGGCGGGGATTGGGGCCGCCACGGCGCGGGCGTTCGCCGAGGCGGGCGCTCGGCTCGCCCTCGTCGCACGCTCGCCTGCGCCGCTTGAACGGCTGGCGGCGAGTCTGCCTGGCGACCATTTGGCTTTGCCCGCCGATGTGTCTGATCCCGCCGCCGGTCGCGCCCTCGTTGCCGCAACGGTGGCCCACTTCGGACGGCTCGATCTGCTGATTAACAACGCTGGGGTCGGCCTCGTCGGCCCGGTCGCTACGCTAAACCCCGCAGACCTTACGCACACGCTGGCGGTAGACGTGCTGGGGCCGTTGCGGCTGATCCAAGCAGCGCTGCCACACCTAACAGGGCACGGGCAGATTATCAACGTTTCGACCGTCTTGGCGGCGCAACCGCTGCCTTACCTGGGCGGCTATGCGGCAGCAAAAGCGGCGCTTGAGCGGCTGAGCGAAGCCCTGCGGATGGAACTGCGCGGCACCGGGATTGTCGTCACGGTGGTGCGCCCCGGCACGACGCGCACTGCCTTCACGGCCAACCGCTTGGGCGCTGGCCGTGAGCGCCGCCGCTTTACGTCGCGTGGCGTGCCGCCCGCCGCCGTGGCCCGTACTATGCTGCGCGCCGCCCGCCACAAGCCCCGCCTGGCCTATGTGACCCTTGGGGATCGCCTGGGCGTCTGGTTCGCCGGCTTGCTGCCCGGTGTGGTTGAACATATCTTGAGTCGCACCATTCTGTGGGAAGATGCGCCGCCGTCCGCCCATTAAAAAAACTGAGGCTTCCGTGACTGACCCTGATCCGCAGCCATACTATCGCACGCCCGCTATTGATGCGGACGGCCAACGGGTGGCCTTTCTCTATGCGGGCGACCTTTGGCTGGTGGCGGCCACAGGTGGCCCGGCGGAACGGCTGACGGCCCACCCGGCTTACCACGCGCACCCGCGCTTCAGCCCCGATGGCGCGCATTTGGCCTTCAGTTCAAGCCGTAGCGGGAGCGGCGATGTCTATCTGCTGCCGCTCAACGGCGGGCAGGTGCGGCAACTCACCTTCAACGATGAACCGTGCGCCGTCGAAGACTGGACACCCGACGGTCAGGCGCTCTATTTCACCTCTGACCGCGAGCAGTTTGGGCACGCGATCTACCGCGTTGGCCTCGATGCCGGTACGCCCGCTTTGGTCTATAGCGAGCCGTATGAGCAACTGGCCCAGGTGAGCGTGTCGCCCGATGGGACGCAGCTCGCCTTCAGTAATCTGCGCGAACAGTGGTGGCGCTGCGGCCCTAATCCTTACGCCCCCAGCGAGATCTGGGTCGGCCCAAGTGCCGAAGGGCCGCAGTGGAGCGACGGGCATTACGCCGCTTTACGTATGGTGGCTGGCCCCGGCACCGGGCTGACGCCGCCTTACGCCGGGCGCAATGCTTGGCCGCTTTGGGCACCCGATGGGCGCGGGCTCTACTTTGTGAGCGACCGCGATGGCACGGAAAACCTCTGGTACGTGGCACTCACCGACGGGGCGCTGCGGCAACTAACGCATTTCCGCGACGGACGCTTGCTTTTTCCCCACATGGCCCGCCAAACCGGCGTGCTGGTTTTTGAACGTGACTGGCAGATCTGGCGGCTCGATCCGACGAGCGGCGAGGTCGCGCCAATTCCCATCAGCGCCCGCGCCGACAGCAAAGTGACGCCGGTGCGTGAGGAGAGTTGGTACCGTGGATTCACCGAGTTGCGCCTGAGTCCCGATGGGAAGAAAATCGCCTTTGTTGCGCGGGGCACGGTCTTCGCCGATTTTGCTGATAAAGAGACGGACCGCGATGTGCGCCAAGGCCCGTCGTTCCGCGTCACCGACACCAGCGCCCGCGAGAGCCAAATTGCCTGGACGCCTGACAGCCGGAATTTGCTCTACGTCTCGGATCGCCACGGCGAAGACGAACTCTACCGCTACGATTTTGCGACCCGCCAAGAGGTGCGTCTGACGGAAGATTTGACGCCCAAACGGCTGCCCCGCGTCTCGCCCGATGGCAAATGGGCCGCCTATGTCAGCGGTCTTGACACGCTCTGCCTGCTGAGTCAGGCGGGCGGCGCGCCCCGCGAGTTGTGCCGCGCCCGCTTTGTGGTCTCGGCGGATGTGGCGTGGTCGCCTGACTCGCGCTGGTTGGCGTTTTTGGCGCACGACCAGCGCTACTTCAGCAACGTCTACCTGATTGCGCTTGAAGGTGAGCCGCCGCGCCAAATCACCTTCCTGAGCAACCGCGACGGCAGCAACCTGCTTTGGGCACCGAACGGCCAATTCATTATTTTCACCACCGAACAGTACCGCGCCGAGGCGCAAATCGTCCGCGTAGATTTGCGCCCGCTCGTGCCGCTCTTCCGCGAGGCTGAGTTTGAGAAGCTGTTTGAGCCGAAAGCGACCAGCGAGCGCCAGACCGAACCTGGGCCGCGCCAGGAGTCCAGCCCGCCGCCCGCGCCACCCGTCGCCGGTGAGGTGGCCCAAGACCATGAGCAACCGTCGCCCGACCCCGAGGAGCCTGACGCGCCCACGCCGCCTGCGCCGCCCGCCGAGCCGGAACCCACCCCGGCGGAGGTTGTGGCCCCGGTGCCACAACCTGCGGCGCTGCGGATCGTGTTCGAGCACATCGAACGCCGCCTGCGCTTCCTGACGCCGCTGCAAATGAATGCGACGGCGACGGCGATCAGCCCTGACAGCAAAGACTTGCTGCTGCTGGCGGTTGTGGCGGGGAAAGTCAATCTTTGGGCCTTGCCTTTGGATGAGCCACGAGCAAATCAGCCCCCGCGCCAACTTACGGCCAGCGAGAGCAGCAAGCACGCCGCGCAGTTCACGCCCGACGGGCGGGCTTTTTTCTATTTAGAAGAAGGCTACATCACACTGCGGAAGTTTCCCGGCGGCACTGATCCGGTGCGCGTGGCGGTGCGCGGCGAGGTGAGCGTGGACTTCCACCGTGAGAAGCGGCAGATTTTTGCTGAAGCCTGGCGGGCGTTGCGCGACTCGTTCTACGACCCGACCTTTCGCGGGCAGGATTGGGCAGCCTTGCGCGAACGCTTCACGCCGTTGGTCGTCGGTGCCCGCACCACCGAAGAATTGCACACCGTCATCAACCTGATGGTCGGCGAACTGCGCGCCTCGCACCTCGGCAGCGGCTTTAGCGGCTCACCGGGGAACGACGGCTACACGGGGTTGCTCTTCGACCCAGGCGCATTACGCGACCACGGCCTGTTGCGGGTGGAGCGGGTCGTGCCCGACAGTCCCGCCGCCGCGTTGGAGCAACCGCCCTGCCCCGGTGAATACCTACGGGCGGTGGATGGCGCACCCGTGGGCCTGGGCGTCAGCCTTGACCGACTGTTGCGGCGCACGGCAGGGCGGCGCGTGCGGCTCAGCTTAGCCGAGGAGGCGACAGGCGGGGCGACCCGTGAGGTGGCGTTGCGCCCCATTGGCAGCGAAGACTTCGGGCGGCTGCGCTACCGCGATTGGGTTTACACCAACGAACAGTACGTCAGCCGCGTAAGCGACGGGCGGCTCGGCTATGTGCATATTGAACAGATGAGCTACCAGGCGTACCAACAGTTTTTGGCCGACCTCGACGCGGAGGCGTATGGCAAGGATGGCGTAATCATTGATGTGCGCTACAATAGTGGCGGCCACACCGCGACCTTCATCCTCGACGTACTAACCCGGCGTTCGGCCCTGTTGAGCAGCTTCCGCGAACAAGCTGCAACCGACGCAGGCCACATGGCTGGCAACCGCATCCTAAACAAACCCACCGTCCTCGTCACCAACGAACGTTCCGCCAGCAACACCGAGATGCTAAGTGAGAGCTACCGTCGTCTGGGCCTCGGCAAAGTCGTGGGCCGTCCGACGGCGGGAGCGGTACTTTGGACGTACAGTATGCGGTTACTCGACGGTGCGTTATTGCGGCTGCCCCACTTCGCCATCGTCACCCCGGAAGGCGAGGCATTGGAGGGGCATGGGCGTCCGGTGGATGTGGAAGTCGAGCGCCCACTCGGCGAGTGGGCCAGCGGGCGCGACCGCCAACTCGATGCCGCCGTCGCCACCCTGCTGAGCGGTTTCGCCCCAGGTGTGCCTGCGGAGGAGCGTCCCTCCACAGAGTGATAGCAAGGGTGCTTTAATGCCAACAACCTTATCCCCACTCCGTTTCTCCGTCTGCGTCGAGACGCTGTTCAACGACAAACCGTTCGAGCAGCGCTTGGAATATGTCGCCGACATGGGCTTTCCCGCCTTCGAGTTTTGGACGCGCCAGGGCAAAGATATGAACATCACCCTGGCCCTCAAGCTGGCCCTGCACCTCGAAGTGAGCGCCTTTGTGGGCAGTTCGGCCTCGTTGGTTGACCCGACGCAGCGCCAACAGTTCCTCGACGACATGCTGCACGCCGCCTCGCTGGCCTTCGACTTGTCATGCGCCAACATCATCGTCAGCAGTGGCCCGGCGCTGCCCAATGTGACTCGCGCCGAGCAGCGCCGCCACATCGTCGAGGTGTTGCGCGAAGCTGCCGCGACCGCCGCCGACGCTGATACCTGCCTGGTGCTCAAGCCGCTGAACCAACGCGACCACCCCGGCACCTTCCTCTCCTCCTCCACCGAAGGGTTCGCCATCGTGCGCGAAGTGAACAGCCCCAACGTCAAGCTCTGCTTCGATCTCTACCATCAGCAGATCAGCGAAGGCAACCTGACGCAGCGCATGACCGAACACCTCGATCTCATCGGCCACCTGCAAGTGGCTGATGTGCCGGGGCGCCACGAACCCGGCACCGGCGAGATTAACTACGAACACATCTTCGGCGTGCTGCGCGAACTCGGCTACCACGGCTTTGTGGGCCTCGAATACACCCCAATGGTTGATGCGCGGGCCAGCCTGCGGGCGGTGCGGGCGCTGAGTCAGTAGCCAAGCGTTCAGGGGCATGGCTCAATCCAGCTTTACAGTCTAGCGATCTGACGCAAAGCCGCAAAGCCGCAAGGAGTATGTGGTTGTAGGGTTCAACTATTCCAACGCTGCAGGCGAAGGCAGGGCAGCAAGCAGGCGTTGGTGGCGTTGTGACGCCATAAAGACCCCCTCACAAGTGGTAAACTGAAGCTTAGGGACACGGAAATCTTTAAGCATCCAGGGCGTGCAAATGATCCGTGCTGCGTGATCCGTGACCGGGCCGCACCCTGACCGATTACGGATCACGCAGCACGGATCAGACGGGAGGTTTTAAATCTTCCGCTTCCCTATAATATTTATGGTTTATAATTCGACTTTGCTACGATCCGTTAAGGGAGTATTCATGCGATCTGATTCCGAAGGGCTAGACATACCACCTGCTGACCAGGGACGCAAGGTAAGCTTGACCGGCCAAAGCTTGATCGAGTCGCCGCTGCTGAATAAGGGCAGTGCCTTCACCCTTGAGGAACGGCAGGCGTTTGGGTTGCTTGGCCTGCTCCCCGCCAAGGTTGCCACTATTGAGGAGCAACTCCCCCGCGCTTACGAGAACTTTCAGCGCAAGACCAGCGACCTCGAACGCTACATCTACCTCGCTTCGCTGCACGACCGCAACGAGGTGCTGTTCTACCGTTTAGTCTCGGAGCATATCGTCGAGATGGCTCCGATCATTTACACGCCCACCGTTGGTCTGGCTTGTCAGCAGTACAGCCACATCTACCGCCGCCCCCGGGGGCTTTACCTGGCCTATCCGCAGCGTGACCTCCTCGACACCATGCTCGCCAACGCTCCGTCGTCCAATGTGCGCGTGATCGTCGTCACCGACGGCGAGCGGATTCTCGGCCTCGGTGATTTGGGCGTTGGTGGGATGGGCATCCCCATCGGTAAACTCGCCCTCTACACCATCTGCGCGGGCATTCATCCTGCCACCACGCTGCCCATCATTCTTGATGTTGGTACCAACAACCAGGCGTTGCTGAACGACCCGCTTTACCTGGGTTGGCGCCACGAGCGCGTGCGTGGGGCCGACTACGATGCGTTTGTCGAGGCGTTTGTGCAAGGCGTGATGCAGCACTTTCCACATGCGATTCTCCAGTGGGAAGACTTCGCCAAACATCGCGCAGGCACCTTGCTCGAACGCTACCGCGACCAACTCTGTTCGTTTAACGACGATATTCAGGGCACTGGTGCGGTAACGCTCGCCGGTCTGTTGAGCGCCGCCGATGTGATTGGCATCCCTTTAGCTAGGCAGCGCATCGTCATCCTTGGGGCGGGTTCGGCAGCTATCGGTATCGCCGACCAGATTGTTACGGCGATGGTGGATCAGGGCCGTCCCCTCGCTGATGCCCGGGCCGCGTTGTGGCTCGTAGACAGCCAGGGACTCGTCCACACAGGGCGTTCGGATCTGGAGCCTGCCAAACAGGTTTATGCCCAACCCCAGGCGGCGGTATCCGGTTGGATCGTCGCGCTGCCCGAACTGATTAGCCTCCAGGAAGTGGTCAAGCATGTGCATCCCCACGCGCTGATCGGCACCGCCGCGCAGCCAGGAGCTTTCACGGAGTCATTGGTGTGGACGATGGCGCAACACACGGCGCGTCCAGTGATCTTTCCTCTTTCCAACCCCACCAGCAAGAGTGAAGCGGTGCCTGCCGACCTCATTGCCTGGACGAGGGGCCGCGCCTTGGTTGCGACGGGCAGCCCCTTTGCCCCCGTGACCTATGGTGGGAAGACCTTCACCATCGGTCAGTGCAACAATGTCTTTATCTTCCCCGGGGTTGGGCTTGGCGTGATTGCCGCCGGAGCACGCCGCGTAACCGACACCATGTTCGTCGCTGCCGCCCGCGCCCTGAGCCTGTGGGCACCCATTCGCCACGACCCCACCGCACCGCTCTACCCCTCGCTGACGCAGGCCCGCACGATCTCGCAACAGGTCGCCGTGGCAGTTGGCCTCGCGGCAATGCAGGCCGGGGTGGCGGAGCCACTCGCCGAGGCGGAACTATCCCAACGGGTCGCCGCAATGATGTGGACGCCGCAGTACGTACCGTATACGCGGGCGTAAAGCGGCGGTCGCTCAGCGCACCTCGGCCTCTTCGCCAAGCTGTTGGAGCATCGCCTGGGTGTCAATCAGGTGATTGTTGAAAATCGCCCGGGCGGTCTCAAGCAGTTGAAAGATCAGCGGGTCGCGCACCCG